>JAKUNX010000130.1 GCA_022451835.1 Candidatus Poseidoniaceae archaeon | reverse complement strand
TGGATTTCGAGAGTCAGAGTTCTCCTCAACAACCCTCTACACCAACCTCATCCAATGACATAGTCGAAGGAAAGGTAGCCTTCAAGAGCGTGCATAGCAAGTACCTGAGCGCACAACCTGACGGGCGTGCCGAATGGAACCGAGATAGAGCAGATGCCTGGGAATATTTCCATCTTGAGAAGCGGAAAGGCGGTAAAATCGCTCTCAGAGGTGCGCACGGCATGTATGTGTCGGCACAACCTGATGGTAGCGTGCAAATCAATCGCAAAGCTGCACCACCAGGTGGCTGGGAAGAGTTCACCGTCGAACACCAATTCATTCAACCAGTAGGAAGGGGCGGCTATACTGCCGTCCGTTTGAAGTCCGTTCATGGCAAGTATCTGAGCGCGCAATCCGACGGGCGTGTTGAGTGGAACCGTGACCAGGCGCCAGATGGTGGCTGGGAAGACATCGACATGGAGTACGTAGGAAATGCAACAATCACAACCTCCAAATCCACATACACGATTGATGAGGGCATCGATTTCTCTTTCACCGCACCCAAACTACCCGATGACGCTTGGATAGGAATCGTACCCGTAGCGATACCTCATGGTGATGAAGCAGTTAACGATAGCCACGATATCAGTTATGTGCATCTTAAAGGCAGTACCAAAGGGGACATCTCCCTGCCCAACCCTGGATTGGGTACTTGGACTCTAAGACTTCATAATACAGACAACAATGGTCGAGAGCTTACACACGTCGTCTTTGAGGTTGTTTCATCTCTGGACAGTTCAGAAAACTTGCACAAAGGTCGCACCTGTGAAATCAATATCTTAGAAGCGAAAGTGGGTAAGCCAATACGTTTCAATGTGAACAATAGGCCAAGTGGTAACGAAGCTTGGTTTGGTTTGTATCCTGTGCAAGCGACTGACCACGAGCATGGAGAACAACACCAAAACTGGATGTATTTCCGAGATGTAGGTCAAAATGAAATCTCTCTTCCAACCAAATCAGCAGGTAGGTGGAGCATCAGAGTCTTTTCAGATGGCGGATTTAACATGATTAAACGATTGGACTTTGATATTATCAAGGTAGATGAAAAATCAACTCAGTCAGCCAAAAAGATACAGTCAGCGCTGAAACAGTCTAAAGAAGAAAAGAAAACCAATTTCTGGGATTCTGTCAATTGATTAAGCCAACAATTTGCTAATATCAATTATCGGTGAAACCTTTTGTTCAATCAATGTTAGCAAACGAGTTAATTCATGCTCATCATTTGCTTCAACTCGCATGACAAGAATTGGTTCAGTATTGGACTTTCTTGCTAAATACCAACCGGTTTGCGCACCATCTTCATTGTTGAACCTCACTCTAACACCGTCAATAGTTGATGCTTCATAATCGGTGAATGCTTGCCTAATGGCCTCAACAGTCTCGAGTTTTTTCTCTTCAGAGCAGGGAACTTTTACTTCACCAGTAGTTGGTAAATTAGGAGCAAGACGATTCAATTCTTTGCTGAATGATAGGTCATTGGTTCGAGACCATAACTCAAGAATTCTTGCCGCATTGTAAAGCGAGCAATCAAAACCATACCATCCTCGGTCAGCCATGAAGATATGCCCACTCATCTCAGCTGCCATCAAAGCATCCGGATTAGCGGCTAAAACTCGCTTCATGAACGAATGCCCAGTCTTGGCCATCATTGGCCTGCCACCGGCAGCAACGATTGCCTTCTCAACATTCATTGAACACTTGACGTCATAGATTAGCAGATCTTTACCCTCTTCTGAGCCAACTACATCATCAGCCAAAAGAGCGATTAAGCGGTCTGGATAAACGAAGTCACCATTTTCATCTACTGCGCCAAGTCTGTCACCATCACCATCAGCGCCAAGTCCAAACTCACAACCGTTGTCTACAACTGCTTTGGCAAGGTCAACCATGTTCTTTGGCCTTGTAGGGTCTGCACCATGATTCGGTTCAGTAGCATCCCAATCACAATACAAGTCAATATGTTCACAACCCATCATGTCGAGTAATTTACTCATTGCTGGGCCTGGAACAGCATTGCCACAGTCGACTGCAACTTTGACAGGACGGGCTAGTGGACCGGTTGATTCGATGATTGCTTGAAGATAGGTATCGATGTGAGGATTATCAACAACTTCTCCTTGACCGTCAATGAAATCGCCAGCAAGGAATACTTGCTTTAGTTCCTGAATTTCCTCACCAGCCAGCGGTAAAGTGCCACGGCACATCTTGAAACCATTGTGAGTTGGCATAGGTAAATGGCTTGCAGTGACCATTACACCACCGTCAACCGGTAAAGTCCAGCAGGCGTGATAGACACATCCGGTGGAAACGATTCCCAAATCAAGAACTTTGACTCCAGACTCGGTTAAGCCGCGCATTAATTCATTGGCAAGGGCAGGAGAGGAATCACGAATGTCTCTACCGACAGCAAAGCTCGAACAACCTAGATACTTAGCCATTGCACGACCTAACCTGTAGGCGAATTCAGGTGTTAGTTCACCTGTGCCATCACCATTAGCTAAGCCACGAATATCGTAGGCTTTGAAGCAATGAACTGGCCATTCGCTCATGCTACTGCGAGTAGGTGTGCCATTTCAATGATGAGGGTAACAAAGAATAAGCAGTCTAATCAACAAATTTGGGGTTAGAAAGATTATTGTGTTGACAAAATTTCAGTACTTCATTTTTCCAGTCTTCGCTCTTACCACTTCCATGTACATAGAAAGGAATTTTTTGTGGTGAATGCTTTGCATACTCATAAACAGAATCGTCTAAACAGAAACCATTCTTAACGGAAAATAAATTGTCTTCGTATTGCTCGTAATTTTCGTTTAACCCGGAAACCATGTTTCTGTCTGCAACGACTGCGGCTATTGGGTGTTTGAAGATTTCATATTTTTTATTCATGATTTGAATCACATGAAATAGTGAGCACCATTCCCAACTACCTATTGTGACTGAATAACTAGGATGTGTTTTTTTCTGAATATATTTTGTTGATTTCTGACGTTTCATTGCAAAGTGTTCTGCGAGTGTTTCTCCAAGCAAAATACCATCTTTATATCCCTCTTTCATTTGATCTTCATTTATCCAGATTCGATTGTAATTTTTTGATAATTCCTCATCGCACAATCCATGCTTAACTTTCCAAGTATCGGTAACATGATGAAAATACTCATGATAATACGATAGTGTTTCATTTGAGATGAGTTTGAGTTTGTTATATTCAGATTCCCACTCACTCCAATTAACATGAATTCCATAATCATTTGAACCAATTGATTTGTACCACCATACTATTTGCTTCGGGTCACAGCAAGGTTTTGGCGATATTGAGTCAAAAATCTCGTTCTTTCCTTCGCGCTTGGGAGTTGGTAATATACTCCTCAAGTTGATTTTCTTGAACGTTCCCGTAACAATGTGCCGACCTGTCACACCAGTCATGAAATGAATTCGTCCAAATCTAGTATAAACCTTACCAGTTTTCCGTAGTCATGAAAGCACCTGTATACAAGGGTAGCGATTTACATGGCCCATAGCAAACCTACTAGTGTGTATAATCTGTATACAAGGGTGTTGTGTAATAACCAATTAATTCATGACTAAACAATTAGATATG
>JAKUNX010000013.1 GCA_022451835.1 Candidatus Poseidoniaceae archaeon | reverse complement strand
AATGATGCATTAGACAGATTACAGGCTGGTTGTAAATCAATAGCAGATAGATGTAATTCGCTTGGGATTTCAAGTTGGGAAATAGTTGCTAGTCAATCTTATGGCCATCAAATAGATATTGAGGGTGGGAAGATTTCGTTAGCTGCTGGCGGTGGAGAAGGAGGCTATGGAATTAGAATTTTAGAAGGTGGCAAATTTGGTTTTGCTTATCTGGTTGATGTAAATTCAGCAGATAAAGCGATAGAAAGCGCTCTATCAATTGCTAGGATGTCACCTTCAATTGATGGTTTTGTACTGCCTTCTGAACAAGCAGCAAAACAAGTATCTGGACTTTATGACAAATCAATTACAGAGATGAATTCAGAGGATTTACTAACACAAGCAGATGCAATTATCTCTGAGGTTGCTTCGTTAGATAAGCGAGCAATAGTTACTGGAGGTGGAATTGGAGTAAGTGCGAATGCCAGTGCTATTTTGACTAGTGAAGGGATTGAATCAGGAGGCATTACAACATCACATGGAGTCGGAGTTCAAGTTTCTATAGAGGAAAATGAGCAATTGACAAGCTCATGGCAGAGTAATTCCTCAAGAAGTAAATTAACAGAGATTCCAAATTGTGTTTTCCGAGCGGTTGATTGGGCGAAGTTAACTAGAGATCCCATAAAAGTCGATTCATCATTAGACGAATCACCCGTATTGATGACTAGTGAAGGATTTTCACCATTGTTTTCGGTTGTGGTTCCTAATGCTATCCGTGGCGATAAGTTAGCCAGAGAGGAATCATTTTGGTCAGGTAAAATGAATCAATCAGTGATTGCTAAAGATTTGAATTTGGTTGATGATGCTACAATTATTGGAGGAAGGTCATCAGGTTCAAGAGATGATGAAGGAGTACCAACTAGACTGAATCAATTAATTGATTCAGGTAAATTAGTAGGTTCACTTTGGTCAACTAGAGATGCAGCACAACAAATTGCAGAAGGTAGGATTGACAGCGCAAAGACCACTGGTTCAGCAATTCGTTCAGGGCATCAATCACCACCAATATCGGGTTGTAGTAACTTGTTTTTAACAAGTTCAAACAAAAGTTATGATATGGATGGGCTGCTGCAAGAAATGAATGAAGGATATGTTGTAAACAGTGTTATGGGAGCGCACACTGCGAATCCAACAAGTGGCGATTTTTCAGTAACTACAAGTTCAATATTGAGAGTTGAAAATGGTGAAATAATTGGATCAATTAAGCAAGCAGGTCTATCTGGTAATATGGCAAAAGCTCTCACTGAAGGAGTAATACTTGGAGATAACGTTAGGCCACAAGGCTCCTATTCCTCAGGAACCATGTATGTTCCTAATGTATTAATTTCACAAGGTTTGCGAGTTAATTCTGCATAATTTTGATAGGATAATTTATTTCCTTTCGCCTATTATACTAACTTACAGGAGGAAAAGGGAGTGTATTGTCTTAACCAAACCGCACAAGAGCCCGCAGGTTTTCCAGTAATTGGGAAACGTAGAACAAATATTGATTATAGAGGTGTTTTGTTTGTCGGATGACAAATATGAATCACACATAAAAGCGGTATTATCAGAATGTCCAGAGGCAGAAACTGATGAAATTAGAGCTGCTTTTATCAAATACGAGGAAGAATTTTACATTCCACCTCAAGATGCTTTGAGATCGATTATTAGGAGATTTCAAGGCGACAAATCGCCAAAGTCCTCAAACACATCAAGCACGCAACCGAGGCAAACAAAGAAGGTTAGTTCACTATCTGAGTTAACCGGTACTGATAGGGATATAGAAATAGAAGTAGAAGTAATTTCTCACAACCTTAGAGAACAAACTATTAGAGGTGAACAAAAGCAAATTGCATTTGGTTTAATTGAAGATAATCCTTGGGATGAAGGAGGCAATAGAGTTAGGTGGGAATACAAGGACTGGGGACCTAATTCAAACATTACACCCGGATCTGTAATTCGAATAGAAGGGGCATCGGTAAATGAATACCAAGGAAAAATGTCACTCAACATAAATCAAGGTGCAAGGATTGCTGTATTGAGAGAAGGAACTAGGCCGGTTCATCAACCTGGTGAACCAATTGATATTGCTAATATTCCAAAAGACGGTTATATCTGTGTTGTTGGAAGAGTTCTTTCATCTCGAGATGATCAAATTCATCGCAAAGACGGTTCTGGTTCAATAGATGTTGTTAGAGGTAGGATTGCCGATGAAACAGGCACAATTGGCTTCTTGTCTTGGGAACCATTCGACCATGAAATTGGTAGTTTAATCAAAATTGATGGTGCACAAGTAAGGACATTTAGAGATACACCTGAACTTAATTTCGGTAGAACAACCAAAATAGAATCATTCCATGATGCTAATTTTGCTGACGTAGAGAAATTAAACAATCATAACATGAAGACTATTTCACAACTAACAGATGGTTCAAGAGACATAGAAGTAATCGTTCAGATTATTGAATGGCAAAAAAGAAGTTTTACTAAAGATGGTGAAGAGAAATTTCTATGGTCAGGACAAATAGCTGACCCAACTGGAAGATGCAGGATGAGTGCATGGGAGGAATTACCTATCAAATCTGCAGATTTGCCAGTTACAGTAAAGCTAACCGGAGTAAGGGTAAGAGCATGGCAGGGAATTCCAGACATAACAGTTGACAAAGCCGAACAGGTTGAGGTTTTGGAAACATCTCCATGGGATGATGAAATAAATCTACAAGATCATATTGTTGAAGTTGGTCTTACAGAATTAGTTAATTCAGCGAGTAGAGTTGGAATTTCTACATCTGGAACAGTGGTGAGTGTTAGAGAAGATTCTGGAATCATTATGCGTTGCGTTCAGTGTCGTAGAGTATTAAGAGATGGTGAATGTAATTTTGCAGGTTGTACAGGCAAAATAGAATCTCAACAAGATGTTAGATTGAGGTTAGTTATTGATAATGGAGATGTAACAGCTTCATTGCTAATCAACAAAGAAGCTGCTTTGAAATTAGTTAATTCAACTGAAGAAAAAATGGCAAATGATATTGAATCAGAAGGTAAAATGGAGTTTGTTCAATCATTGAGAGATTATCTACTTGGACGTCAATTAAATGTAAGTGGGAGAACAATTGTCGATGATCAAGGAGCAATGATTTTGGCAGACAACGCTGAACTGAATTCTAATGATGCAGTTATGTTGGCCACTGAAGTTAGGGCAAAATGGGGGGTTAACTAATGCAACCAATGCGTTCAGTAAAGCGGCAGCCTGCATTACATATGTTTGCATCAGAATATGGAGAATCAACATTATCTGAGAAGGGTTCAGGAGAATTTGACCCATCGTTTGTTGTTACTAAATTAGGATCTAGAGTGAACCGAATCATTGTTGCAGGATTATTGGAAAGAATTGAAGGAAGAGATGTAGCCAATGGTTCAGTGATTTATCAGGGGCAACTCAGAGACCCTTCTGGAATAAACTATTTTTCAGTTGGTGATTATGTCTCAGATTCAGTAAAGGAGATGACAATTCAATTATCAGCTAGGCTTGAATCAGGAGAGCCAATCCTTGTATTGATGGTAGCAAAGACTAGATTATATCAAACTGAAGAAGGAGCAATTTACACTTCATTGAGACCTGAAGAAATGTGCGTAATCGATGCTCAGCGATATGCCTCATGGTTAGCAAACACTTCAAATTCAATGATGGATAGAATGTCAAGTTATGTTGCTAGTTTAGACTTTGAAGCAAATATGGAATCATTATCAAAATCGGAAATGTCTGAACAGCAAATTTTAGGATTGATCGCATCAAGAAATCACTATGGTGATATTGATTTAGAACATTATCGTCTAAATGTAATGCAAGCTCTTGACATAGCAGAAGGTAAATTGGATGCTGCTACAAAACCTGCGCCGCAGAAATTGTTGGTTGAACAAGATACTAATGAAGATCAAAATAGTGATGATAAACCAGATTTAGAAGCCGCAATAGTAGATATAATTACTAAATTAGACCAAGGAGATGGGGTTGAATTTGAAACAATCCTAGTTAATGCAGAAGCTAGAGGATTTCAACGTTCTATCGCCGAAGAAAAATTGGAAGAATTGTCTGATGATGGAACAGTTCATGAGCCTGCATTTGGCTGGTTTAGATTGGTTTGAAATTTTAATTTCTCCCAACACATTCAAGTTCCCTATTGTGTGTGGTTGAGATAGGTGGAGCAATGGCCGGAATGGATTTTTTTATTCGCCCCGCAACAGGAACAAGTAGTTCAGACTGGATAAGAATACCAAATGCTGACATCAAAGTTCGTTCAGCAAGAAGAATTACCAGAACTATAGTAAGGGGTCAAGAAGGAGATAATTTGCATGACGAAGGTTCTGAATCTACCCTTTACACAGTATCTGGAGAAATGAAAATTGATGAATACAAAAAAATTCTTTCAATGTATCGTTCAGGACAGCCGTGTATTCACGATCCATTTGAAGAAAGAGATGTGAAGGTTGTTTTTGCAACTATGGAATATGATGGTTCCAATGAGTTATTTACTTTTGAATTCATTGAAGATATAATTTGAGGGATAGACTTTGAGGAAATTAGAGGAGAAGAAAGAAATTCTCTATGTGATAAGGACACTTGATGTTCTAATGTCTTCAGGTGTCGGTTTAGAGGCAGCACTTCATTCAATTGGCAAAGGTGGATATGGAATAATTTCTAAGGACTTCTCTTCAATAATGCAAAAATTAACCTCCGGTAAATCTCGTGGATTAGAATTTGAAATCAAAAGCATGATGAATAAAGCAGAGTCTGATGGTTACAAAAGATTACTAAATACAATGTATACTAATTTAACTCAAAACACTGATCTAATTGAGACTTTAAGAAAACAAGGAAAGAGGATGGAAGAAGATAGGAATGAATCAGTTAAAAAGTACATTGAAGATTTAGGAGGTGTTCCTGAAACTCTCTTGTCTATCGGAATGATAGGTCCAATTATCTTGGCTATTGTTGGCTTAGTGCCACAAATTCTAGGAGATGGAGCAGAAGCAATAATTGGTACTATTGACCAAGGAATGATAAATTCAATCGTAAATGGTGGATTAGTGTTCACAATAATTGGGATGATTTTTATTGGTCTGAAAGCACATACAAAAGATCCGGGGTTGTGAAATGATATTCGACATTATGGAGGCTTTCAATGACAACATGTTTGTCTTGTTTCTGTTCGTTATTGGTATTGCTTTTGCTGCAGGTGGTATTCCTCCAATAATTGAAAGAAGTCGCAGGAGGGGAATTGAAAATCAATTACCTGAACTTTTGGAATCTCTTTCTGATTCCGTTGGTGCAGGTAGGGGATTGCAAGAAGCAATGCTTGAACAGGGCAGGAATACTCCTGGAGTGTTAGGTAAATTGCTCACTGAAACATTGGAAAGTAGTCATGCTTCTTCATTTGATGCAGCTCTGTCAGCATTTGCATCAAAGACCCGCTCATCTCAAGTTCAAAGAGTAATTGTTCTAATTGATACTGCCATTCAACAAGATGCTCCTTTGCAGAATATTCTATCCGACTTAGCTATGGATTATGAGAGGCTCAATGACTTGATGAATAAAAGAGAAAGTGAACTTGCTGGAAGAGGAATACTGATTGTATTGTTTGTATGCATCGGTCTACCATTGTTAATCGCGTTTATCGTTGGATTATTCGCACCTGCAAAATCAGGTTTCCAAATAAACAATTTTAATTCAACATTCTCTAATTTCTTTGCCGTTGCTTCTGCAGTTGGTGCATTAGTTTCAGGTAGAATGATGGGTAGAATGCGAGATATGCTATGGTGGGTGCCTTTTTGGATGGCAACTTCTATGATACTTTATCTCGGGGGAGTAAAATTAATCGGAGGTTAAATCATGTCTGAAAAAATATTAGAGCAATATGGAAGAGTAACAATCTATACAGAACCAAATCATCCATCGCCCATTTATCATGTAGATGGGTCAATAGAGCCAAATCCATACGGTGATTTAGCTGTATTACTTGAAGATGATAACCTTGAGGAAGTTATGTTTAATGGCGGCACACAGTGCGTAAAAGTTGCACATAGAAAACATGGAATGTGCCGCACGAATGTTTGGATCGATGATGATAGTGGGATTCAAATTGCCAAAAATATTGCATCATTCACCAATGTTCCGCTAGGAGATGGACCTGGACTTGTTCCAATTTTTGATGGTAGATTGCCTGATGGCTCAAGAGTGAATGGAACTATTCCACCAATTTCACCAGATGGGCCAACTCTAACCATTCGTAAATTTATGGAAGATCCTTTAACCATGCTTGATTTAATCAAGTTTGGAACTGTAACTTCACGCCTAGCTGCAATGATGTGGGTTTGGATAGAGGGTCTTGACAGTCGCCCGGCAAATTTTGTTATCGCTGGCGGAACTGGATCTGGTAAAACTACAACACTAAACTGCCTTGGAATGTATATACCTTGGCATAGGCGTCTATTGACGGTCGAAGATACTGCTGAATTGCAGGTTTATCACGATCATTGGCTAAGAATGGAGACAAGAAGGGAAAGACCTGACGGAACTCCAGAAGTTGACATGAACGATTGTTTAAAATCAAGTTTGAGAATGAGACCAGATCGAATAATTGTTGGTGAGGTAAGAGGTCCTGAAGCAGCAACGTTACTAACCGCTATGAATACCGGACACGATGGTTCATTTGGTTCACTTCACGCTAATACGGCACAAGAGACAGTTACCAGAATGATTAATCCTCCAATGTTGGTTCCACCTATCATGTTAACAGGATTGGATTTAATTATTATTCAAGCGAGATTACACGTTAACGGAAAGACTACTAGAAAGATTACAGAAGTAGCTGAAATTGCAGGAATGGAAGGAACCAAACCAAGATTGAACGTTATCTGGAAGTATAATGCTGCAAATGATAGAATTGAGGAAACAGGAATTCCTTCTAAGTTAAGAGAAACCATTTGCCAAGCAGCAGGCGTAACTCCAGATGTATTCGAAAAACACGTAGTTCAAAGACAGAAAATCTTAGAAGATTTACTTAACAGGGATATTCGAGATATTCAAACAGTAACTCAAGTTATTCAGAATTTCTACGCAACTAGATGATTCTATCCTCTTAGTCTTGATAGAATATCGTCAATGTGATTGATTTTCTCTCGAGCAGATTTTACTCTCTCACCTGCATCGTTCAAATCTTCATCTTCCGTGATTATTTCTTCAATGGTAAAATCGGTTTTTGGTTTAAAGCTACTTGCAAGTGATTTTAATTCAGTAATAATTGAGTCAACTTCAGTTTCTGAAACTATTACTCCAGGGGCAATTTTCGGAATCTCAGAAGGAGATATATATCCTAGTTCAGAGCCGATGATTCCTGCTGAAGCAAGTATTTTTGGTCTTAAATCTGGAGTATTTACTTCATATCCTCTTGATTCTAAGAATCTAATGATTAGTGCTTGTTGTGATTCCGTGAAAGTACCTTCAGAGGATTCCATTACAGTTTCAACTAGTTGTTCAAAGGCGACCATATTTCTCTCTAATCGGTCAATTACTCTCCTTTCTTCGGGGGTAATATGTACTGATCCATGATGAAGTATTTTCAAAATTCTATTACGACGTGCAATATTAGGATCTTGCAATCCTTCTGCCTCTGAAAGGTCAACTTGTAAATCAAATAAAGCGTGAAGTCTTCCAGATATACTTGGAATCCTTAGATCAAGACCCATTGATTTAGCTATTTCTTCAAAGGCCATTCTTGCTTTAATTAAATCACCATCATGTAAATTGATAGTATTAGATAGTTGGTCTCTAAGAGAACTTCGTGCATTTTCAAATTGTCTTATCGCTTCTCGTTCAGACCATGAGTTTGGCATACTGTTTATTGCATCCCTTTCTGAATCTATTTTAAACTCGATTTTCATGACTATATCAGTTAAGTAAGCACGTACTGACTTTACATCAACAGGTAGGCCATGGCTGCCAAGATTGTCGATAAATAATTCAAAATCTTCGCTATTTGAAGTAGAACTTACGGTTAAGAAATCTCTTGCAGATGATTCTATTTCCGCGATTCTTGATTCTACTTCAATGATCGCAGCCTCTCTTTCTAAAGTATCTATTTCAGTCTCCGCAACTATGCTGGGAGCAGTCTGATTCATTTGTGGAGTAGGAGTTTCAGTTTCATTTTCCTGTTGCACTGTTTTTAGAGCATCATCAATTGAATTAGAAACCTCAACTCTTGAAATATCTACTCCGTCATCTGCCAAATTATTTCTAAATTCAGACTCATCCTCAAAACTCCACCCTTCAGGATGTTCTTCGATGAATTTCTCGACAGAGTCTTGAATATTAGTCGATTGGTAATCGTCATCTTCCGAAGGATTCGGTATGGTAATTTTTGATTTAGCATTATCATTTTTACGCTTTAGTGATTTCTTTACTTTACCCCATGAGCCTTGTTGAGATGCAAGTACTCCAGCAACTCTCACCAGTAGAGTTTGCTTATCTCCGGTTAGAGGAAGTTCGAGAATTTTACATAGTGAATGAATATCTTGTTTGTTCATTTTGTCTAGATTTTCTGCTGTTAGAATTTTAGGATCTTCATACAGGTGTAAGTATAGACGCTGTCTTCTTTCTCTTATTGAGCCAGATTTTTTCAATCCAAAAACTCCCAATATTTCACCGAGGTTTTTGTTTTTTATTGATTTTATATTTTCTTTAGATAAATCCCAATCTGCTAAAACTAAATTTTTGATTAATCTTGCCCTTACTACTTCAACAGGACCATTTTTGGGTAAGTCACTAACAGAAGCCATCTCTTTTAGGCGGTCAAAGCGGGCTTGATACAACTCGCAAAGAAGGTCAACCTTGTCTGTCATCCTACCACCCTATTGGATATGCGTACAAAGCAGTATATGTGGTTTCGCTATCTTGAAGTGGTATTTTTTTGGTTTTTGAAGTGTTTTTTACTTCCGCAAAGGTATTGTATCTTTGGCATTTATGGCTGAATAGAGGCACTTTGGTGATAGCCATGAGTCGGAGTTTCAAATCAGCAAAGAATGCCATAAAAGAGACAAACTCTATGGTTGATTCTTTGTCTGAGACAGTTAGAAATGATTTCAAGAAAAACATAAGTGGACTAGAGGATGCGTTGTCTCAGCGAATAAATGATGCTGAAAAAGCTATACTTGAGTCATCAAAAGCCAGAGAAGCCATGGTTGCTGGAATTGGTAGTATGAAGAAATCAGTTGAAAAAGCACAGCGAAGGTTTTCTAAAACTAATAATCTAGAGGAATTGAGGTCTACAATGGTAGAAATATTTTCTGACATAAACAGATTAAAGATGGCAAATGAAAAGATTTCTTCTGATATTTCAATGGTATTGCATCCAAATATGTCTGCTGTAGAAGCGATTGAAAGATTCGCTTCTGACTTGCAAAGGTTTGCTGGCAGTTGGGAGAGAATCGCTAGAGATATTGATCAGTCAATAACTGAGTTGTGTGATGATCAAACGCCTTCGGAATTAATTGACTTGCAAAATTACATATCAAATCAAGGATTTGATAAGTTAGTTGACAATAACTTAAATCGTGAATCAGAGTAATTTACAATTTTAGTAAACCAGGTTTAGCTGAATTATATTCTTCCGGTAAGCCACTGATTACTCTTTTTAGTTCATCATGATCCTGTTGAAGTAAATCAACTAGGAACTTTATTTCTTGAATGAAGACATTTTTACCTCGTTCGAATTTACCTTCACTAATAGGCTCAATACGAACCATTTCTAAAGACACATCACTATCAACCCCCAATATCTCAAAGTATATGCAAATTCGAGGCCCTTGTGTTATTTTTCTATCAGGATTCCATTTTGTTCTTGAATCTCGGCTTTTTTTATCACTCGGGATCAAATAATTTTCTCCGATTTTTAATGCGTATGACTCATCAATTAGTTTCGCATATTGCTTTAAGATAGTCGAGAGTTTTTTTTGCTC
The DNA here is from genome assembly GCA_022451835.1 of Candidatus Poseidoniaceae archaeon. Taxonomy (GTDB): domain Archaea; phylum Thermoplasmatota; class Poseidoniia; order Poseidoniales; family Poseidoniaceae; genus MGIIa-L1. Next base: position 12,143 of record JAKUNX010000013.1, on the reverse strand, counting down.
AACAAATAATCCAGAGATTTGTCTCAATTCATCACTCAATGATTCGTAAATGGCATTTTCAATATGATAACATGTTTGAGCTGCAGTATCGTTTAAGTCACTGATTAACGTAATTGGAAAACCTTCTCTTGAAACGAGAACTGTAAAACCTTCAAGAGGTGGAGAAATAAACGTTGAGCGTTCAAACTCTTGCGAAGGCTTTTCTCTTTGCATTCCCAAAGTATGTCGCCTAACTCTAGATTTTATTTGGCTGAATTTTCCCCTTGAAATAACATAACCGTCAATTAACTTTTCACTTCTTAATTGTTCTAATATCTCAAGCTCTTCTTCTATACTAATTTCAGTTACATTGTGATTTAGTGATTCTGCTTCTATTGATTCATCTAAACGATTTATTGTTAAATCTTCTCTCATTCTCAATAATTGTCGTTTTATCAATTCCTTTTCACAAATTATTTTTGCTCCAAAAGGCAAGTACTCGGGTTTATCATCTGCAACCAAAACCCAAGTAGGTTCTCTTCTGGGTAAAAAGGCACAAATTTTTAATCCTTCCACATCCATAGTTTTCCATTGATTTATACTCATGGCAAGCAAGTCGCCTGTGCCTTTTTTCAAGGTTTCAATGGCTACTTCCATGTGTGGAAACTCGCTCATTTTGAAATTAAATGAATCACGATTTTTGACGATGGCATTCTCAGTTTGAAGTCTAACTCCATCATAGTTTGATGGAGTGGTCAAAACCTCTATTCTGGGCTTCTCTTCCATCGCTAATACCTCGGCTCGGAGTAATCCGAACAACTTGTGGGCGTAGACCATTGGTTAAGAAGGGCTCCCCATGTGGAGTGTTCATGGCGCAGATTCAACCAGCCTTCGAACTTGGTCTAGAATCACTACGGAAGCAGATTGATGTCGCCTTAGAAGAGATGATAGCCTCAAGAATTGACTCTGGCGAAGTTGTCGAGTTGTCTAGTAAAGTATTGCTTGCAGGCGGGAAACGGCTTAGACCAATAATGATGTGCCTATCTTATGAAATCGCTGGAGGTCAAGATATGTCAAAAATCATGCCCTTAGCAATGGCGTTTGAATTTTTACACACTGCTACATTAGTTCATGATGATATTAACGATGGTGCAACTCATCGAAGAGGGATTCCAACGATTCACGAAACAGCGGGATTATCAAAAGCGATTATTGCTGGAGACTGGCTCTTCGTTCAAGGATATGCACTTGGTGGACAATATAATCAAGACATTGTATCAAATATAGCAAATTGTTGCTCAAGTATTGCTGTTTCAGAATTTTCTCAAATTGATCATATTCAAAATTTAAAGACTTCTCCTGAAGATTATATCAGCATAGTAAAAGGCAAGACAGCAGGTCCATTTGCATCAGGTTGCCGAAGTGCAGGAATTGTAGCAGGGGCAACCGAAGAACAACTTATTGCTCTAGAAGAATTTGGAAATGAGATTGGAATTGCATATCAATTAGTAGATGATTTACTCGATTTATTAGGTGATGATCAAATTGGTAAACCTCGTGGAACTGATGTCTATGAAGGTAAAATGACTCTACCTTTGATACACTCTCTAACGTTATCACACGGCAAGGATAGGGATAGATTGGCAGAAATAATTAACAATTTTAATGAAGAATTATTAGATGAATTAATTGGTTTACTTGAAAAATCAGATAGTTTCAATTATACCAAGATTTTGATCAATAACCATTTTGAAAGGGCAATAACTAATCTGGATTTATTCCCAGATTCCAATGCTAAATCATTATTACAAAATGTTGCAGAATATGCTACAACTAGAAAATTGTAATACTGTTGCATAGTTTCAATTAGCCAATATTTCTTATCAATAGCCGGTTGATTCAAGTTATATGATGTATACGGGTTGTCATGGAGAATGTCCGCTTATCTGATGATGAAGCGGTCAGCCCGGTTATTGCTACTGTACTTTTGCTGGCAATTACTGTAATGCTATCTAGCATGGTTTTTGTAATGATGCAAGGAGCAATCAATTCTGTAGAAAAGGCAGAAGCTGAAGTTTCTGTAAGCGTTAAAGGTCTTTCAAATGGTTTTCATGTTGTTAGAATCACTAGTTTAGATCAAGCTTTAGATCCTGCAAGATTGGAATACCAAATATACAATGAAAATGATTTGAATTCTAAAGAATTTAGTGGATTTGTCGATGACCCTGAAGTATATGGAGTAGTAGGTTCCAATGTTTCATTCCATGATCGAGATGCAGGTTACTCCGTTACTCAAGGAGATTATTTCGTGATCGATTCTGAAAGTATTGGAGCTAAAGATGGCACATGGAGTATGAAACTTATTGACCAAAGTTCTAACAGATTATTATTCGATGTTAAGTTAGTTCTTATTGAAGACTAACCTCCAATAAAATGCATTTGTACCGGTTGATAATTAGATTGTAGACTACTTCTAATTTCTGAATATCTATCTTCTCGTTTTTCCCAAACAGCTAGAATCGCATGTCTTAGATCATCAGCATCTGCCCCTAATTTGATTAATGATTTCAAATCATGACCTTGCTCTGAAAATAAGCAGGTGTATAGGCTACCATTAGCAGATATTCTAGCCCGAGTGCATGATTTGCAAAACGGATTTGAAATAGATTCGATAAAACCAATTTCATAACCATCAGAAAAAGCCCATCTATTCGCGACTTCACCGTATTTTGAATCATTTACAGGGTTTAATTCACTGAATTCTTTAGCAATAATAGAACGAATTTCATCTCCTGAAACTACTTGGTTAGGATTCCAATTTTTAGTCCCTCCAACATCCATGTATTCGATAAACCTAACAACAACACCCATTCTATAGAATAATTTGGTAATTGGAATTATTTGATTTTCATTAAAGTCCTTAATGACTACAGTATTTATCTTGACAGTTAGACCTGCATTTATTGCAGATTCAATTCCTTGGACAATATCTCTGGATGATATTTTTGAGTTGGAAATATCTTGAACAATCTTATCATCGATTCCATCAAGGCTTACAGTAACTCTATCCAATCCAGAATCTGAAAGTTTTTGAGCAAATTTATGTAATAAACTTCCATTAGTAGTTAGTGCTATGTCTAGGTTTGAATCACATTTTCTTATCATTGAAACCAGTGTACAAATATCCTTGCGCAGTAAAGGTTCACCTCCAGTAATTCTTACCTTTTCTAAACCAAGTGGCAGCATAGATCTAACCAAAAGAGAAATATCCTCGAAGCTTAGAATTTCACTTTTTGGAAGGAATTCATGATTGAGTCCGAATTCATCCGGTGGCATACAATAATTGCATCGAAAGTTGCACCTATCGGTGATGGAAATTCGTAAATCCTTGAGAGGTCTTCCAAGAGAATCCCTCGTCATGAATTGAACTAAGTGTTTGAGGTTCTTCATTGTTTTACAAGCATTGATGTTTAATGAGTTCTAGGGTTATATGTGAGTGAACAGCATATTGAGCCGGTTAACGATTCGTTTTCCGCGGTACAGTACATTCCAAAGACTGAATTTGAATCAGTTAAATATTCTCTACCTACGTCCAAAAGTCATATGATTAGATTACTTGCTCTAGCGGCTATTAATCAAGGTACAACTAAACTTAGATTCGATGGAATAATTGGACAAGATATTGATTCAATGATTGAATCATTAAGGTCACTTGGAGTAAATATTTCTTTTTCTAAAGACAATAATAGTAAATTTGTTACAGTTTCAGGAGTTGGTAGTGATGGATTTAAGATTCATGATACGACAATAAATTGCGGTAATTCTGGAACTGCCTTGAGGATAATAATGGGATTAATAGCTTCAATGGATCAACCTGTAATGATTATTGGCGACGAATCTTTGTCTAGTAGGGATAATGATGTAATGATTCAGTCTCTATGTGATTCTAATGTCTCAGTTGAAAGAATCGGTGAAAACAATTTGCCAATAGTTATCCATGGGCCATGGTTTGATGGGAATAGCGAAGATAGGGTTATTGCAATTGATTCTAGTAAATCAAGTCAACCTCTAACATCTTGGATGATTGCAAGTGCTCTTTTCCCGTGCAATGTTAAATTAGAAGTTGTAGGCGAGACAGTTTCAAACCGTCATTATCAGTTGACTAAAGACCTATGTAATGAATTTGGAGCTAACATAAATAGTCTCGAAGATGGTTTTCTAATAAATAAATGGAACGTTAATTTTCCTGAAAATTATTTTGTTCCTGGAGATGCTTCTATGGCGAGTTTTGCCATACTTCTAACCAAGATACATAATTGTCAAGTCAACCTTGAAAATTGGCCAGAATTCAACGATGCTTTAGGCAATGAGATGTTACAAAAGAGAACTGCTTCGCTAGGGATAAGTTGGGAAAACAACATTATAAGAAATAGAAATAATGGAAAATATTCTAGTTATGATTTGACAAACTGTAATGATTTGATTACACCTCTTACAGTGATTTTGGCACTATCAAATGGTGGCGAAATTTCTGGTATATCTCATACGGTTTTCAAAGAGAGTAATCGAATAGAGAAAACCATTGAGTTAATGGATTGTTTTGGATTAAAGGCAACACTTTCTAATCAAAAAATTTTGGTGGAAGGAGGACAAAAACCTAAGTCACCAGAATCTTCAGTTAACTGCCATAATGATCATAGAATCTTCATGTCAGCTGCAATATTGATGACTAAATTTGGCGGTGATTTAATTGGTAAAGGTTTGCACTCTATTGCAGATAGCGAATTTTTAACTCGTCTTGGAATAGAATGAATATCACCCATGTCTACCAAAATGGTGGTCTAATGAATCAATGTTTATTCGAAGTGCAGTAGGCCTTCCATGAACACAAGCCCAAGGATTTGGAATTCTTTTCATATCTTCGATTAATCGACGCATTTCAGAGATAGTCAGTTTTTCATTGGCTTTTACTGCTCCTCTACATGCATTCATGAACGCAATATGGTCTCTAAGTTTATCTAAAGTTTCAAGTGGTGCGCCGTCTTCTGCTAAATCTTGTAATAAATCCTTGAAAATATGTTCTATATCTTGTCCTTTTACAAATAATGGGTGAGATAAAATGGTAACTTTATTTTCATCTAATGAAACATTAAAACCCATCTCAGACAATTGTTCTATAGAGCCATAAACAACTTGCTTTTGAACCGGAGTGACATCTATTTCAATAGGCGCAATCAAACTTTGAGCAACCCAATGTTGATCAGATTGTTTTAATCTTTCATACCTGACTCTTTCATGTAATGCATGCTGGTCAATAAGTAACAATTCTTGATTTGATTGTACAATTATGTATGAATCAGCAAACTGCGATAGAGGTTCCATGTGACCTAGAGAATTTATTTCTCCAAGCAACTCTTCCTCATCTAAAGGCGATGTTGTGACTCCATTGTGAGAGTGTCTATGTAAGTCTCTTTCAGCAATTGAAAGAGCTGGAGAAATTGGTTTTTTAGGTAATCCAGGAAGTGTTTCTTGAGGTGTTTCAGATTTAGATATTGGGCGAACCTTTTCTTCTTTTTGCGGTTGTTCAGCTTGAATTCCAGTCAAGTTCAATTGCGTTCCAGCTGCAATTGCCCAAGCAGGTACGGAGTTTTGTTTACTGTTAGCGATAATATTGTTTGAATCTAATTTTTCATCTTTTGAATCCTCAAAAAGTGAGTCTTGAATTGGTTTGACATTTTTATTCAATGATGATAAACCAATAATACTACCATCTGTTTCTGGTTCAGTAGCAACATTTTCTAACGTATGAGCAATCGCTCTCTCCAACCTCTCTAGAACTCTCCAAGAGTGCTTTAATCTAACTTCTCTCTTGGTGGGATGAACATTTACGTCTACTTCAGATGCAGGTATTTTTAGTGATAGAACTGCTACTGGATGCCTTCCTTGCATAAGCCTAGTTTTGTAACCTCTTCTTATCGCTTGGTGAAAGGGTCCTGAAGCAACCGGCCTGTCATTAATTAGAATATACACTTCATCGCCCTTGCCTCTTGTTATATCTGGTGTACTAATCCAGCCAGACCAATTTTCGGTTCCAGGTGCTTGATGATCTTGGCTTGGAGATTTCAATTCAATTAGTTGTGATGCCTGGCCTCCAAGGATATCATATAATCTATCAGCAGTTGTACTAGAAGTTGGAATGTTCAATATTGTTTTTTCATCAGATATTAACTTGAAACCAACCTCATTATTTGATATAGCATGAGAAACAATTACATCAACAATCTTCGCATTTTCAGTTGCAGGTCTTCTTTGGAATGATAGTCTTGCAGGAGTATTTTTGAAAATATTTTTCACGGATACAATTGTTCCAAAAGACATTCCATGAGATTCTACAACACCTTTTTTTCCAAAATTAACAGAAATACTTTTTCCATCACTATCTCTAGTTTTACTTGCAATGGTTAATTCTGAAACCATTCCAATACTTGCTAATGCTTCACCTCTAAAACCCATAGTGTAAATCTCATTCAAGTCACTGAATGAACTAAGCTTAGAAGTGGCATGTCGATCTACAGAAAGTGCTATGTCTTCGCTAGAGATTCCTGAACCGTTGTCGATTATCATGATCGAATCAAAACCACCTCGCTCAATAATCACATCAATTTGTTTAGCTTGTGCATCAAGACTGTTTTCTAGCAATTCTTTGACAACTTGAGCAGGTCTTTCTACAACTTCTCCTGCAGCAATATGACCAATTGTTTCGTCATCAAGCTGTTGTATTTTACCTACATTTTCCATATCAATCACCTAGCAAAGATTTTGCTTCATATAATGCATCCATTGCATCTTTTGGAGACATTTCATCCAAATCTAAATGGTTCAAAAATTTGAATAATTCGGTATCTTCTAACGATGTAAGTTTTTGCTCACCTTGAGATTTAGCCAATGAAGCTGCTGCAAAATAACTCATTAAACTGGTTTGTCCTAAATCTCTTGCAGTAGGAGATGAAGAATCTCCTGCTTTAGCGCCATATGCTTGTTTTTCAAGGAATTGCAGCAAATCAGTCGCTCTTTCAACAACACTTCTAGGTAATCCAGCTAGTGCTGCAACTTGAATTCCATATGATTCATCACACGGACCTTCAGCAATTGTATGCAAGAATTTTAACTTACCATCTACATGAGATACTTGAACGTGGATATTTTTGAGAATCTCAATGTCACCTTCTAAACCTACCAGTTGGTGATAATGAGTAGCAAATAAAGTTCTACATTGGATTCTATTACAGATATCTTCAGTAACAGACCATGCAATAGATAAGCCATCAAAAGTTGAGGTTCCACGACCAATTTCATCCAACAATACCAATGAATTACTTGTTGCTTTTCTTAAAATATGGGCAACTTCAATCATTTCCATCATAAATGTCGATCGACCCCTTTTCAAATCATCACTAGCACCGACTCTAGTAAATACTCTGTCAACCAAACCTAATTTCGCTGATTCAGCAGGAACATAACTACCTGATTGTGCTAAAATAGACAATAATGCTGCAGTTCTTAGATAGGTTGATTTCCCACCCATATTGGGTCCAGTTATCAGTAAAAATCGATTTTTCTTATCCATTGTGATATCGTTAGCTACAAAGCCATGATTTTGCTCCAAGACAGGATGTCTTGATTGTTTTATGCTGATTGTGGAATCATTGACCATTTTTGGTTTATTCCAATTTCTTTTTCGTGCAACAGTTGCAAAGCATTGGAGGACATCGATTGCTGCAACTTTTCCAGCGATATTTGCTAAACGTACAGATTCAATTCTACATTTATCTCTTAAATTTTGAAATAATGTATATTCTAATTGTTTTATTTTTGAATCAGCAGTCATTAGCAGATCATCTCTTTCAACAATCTCTTCAGTGGTAAATCTTGAACCATTGGTCATTTGTTGTTTTCTAATCCAACTTTCAGGAACCTTTTCCAAATGTGAATTTGTTACTTCAATAAACCATCCTATTTGTCGATTTGTTCTAACTTTCAATGAAGGTATTTCCAATTCCTTTCGCAACTTTGATTCGAGTTCTTTGAACCATTCGTATCCCTTTGAGGAAATTACTCTTAAGTCATCTAATTCCGAATTAACTCCATCTCTAATAATCCCACCATCTCTCAAACTAAGGGGCAATTCATCCTTCAAAGTTCGGATAATATCTTCAGCCATCTGTGACAAACAAGTCAAGTCTTCACTAAGATGAGATAGTAACAAATCATTGGTTTCTGAGCAAAGTTGCATTATAGCAGGCATTCTTTCAAGTGCTAATGCAGTAGCGAGTAAATCTCTAGCATTACTTCGGTTGTAAGCTAATTGAGTTGACAGTCTTTCAAGATCTCTTAATCCTGCTAGACTTTGACGTAACATATCTAATCGTTTTGAGGAAGATTTCAAGGTCTTTACCGCGTTGTGCCGTAATTCAATTGCATCTAATTGGCATAGTGGCCTTAATAACCAAGTTTTCATTAATCTTCTACCCATTGCAGTACGACAAAAATTCATACTCGAAATCAGGCTTCCTTCATACTCTCCAGATAACGTACTGGTAATCTCTAGATTTCTCAAAGTAGTTTGGTCAACTACTAAATGTCCCGTTTCTTCAACAATTTGTAAATCACGTATCGGTATATTATCTTTGAAATGGACTTCAGCGAGGTAATCAGCTGCAAATCCTGCAGCTTCTATTGATAATGGAGAGTTATCTAAATCTAAATGACCTAAATCTGATACTTCAAGTATTGATTCAAGTCTTTCAATTCGACGCTTTTTGTTAACATTATGCTGGGAAATAACACAATCTCCTAAATTCGCAAATATCGCACAGAGGTCATCGTTTTCAGCATCCTTTGGAGAAATTATTATCTCAGCTGGATTCCATCTCAATAATTCATCTTCTAAACTACTAAAACGTTCATTATCATTCCACGTAGATGCCCATGATTCTCCAGTAGATGAATCAATAACAGCCATACTAAGCGAAGACTTTGCCAAAACTATTGAACTTAGAACCGACCTATCATTTGTTGATAACAAAGACTCTTCATACAAACTACCAGGGGTGTAAATTCTAGTAACTACTCTTTCAAGTAATTTCGCACCTTCACGCAGTTCTTGTTCCTGTTCTGCAACAGTAACTTTGAATCCTGATTTCAGCATAGTCTTTAGATTATCTTCCAGAGCATGCCAAGGAAATCCAGCCATAGGGATTGGGTTCTCTGCATTTTTGTCTCTCGATGTCAAAGCAAGTCCTAGTACTGGTGCAGCGATTTCAGCATCTTCATGGAATAATTCATAAAAATCTCCCATTCTAAAGAACAAAATTGTACCAGGATGTTCATGCTTAATTTCCATGAATTGATCCATCATAGTTCTCTTCGACAACCTAGTCACCACACATCGCAGGATTTAACCGTCGTAGACCGTAGCAAATGAAGGTTGTCAAGACATTCTTTGATATGTCTAAATTTTATCAGTAATTATTGTTTGAATTTATCAAAAACATTTACTCCCATTATGGTAAACATAATCAGTGAAACAATAATGAATGCTAGATTTAAGAAACCGCTTCCAGATTCTATAGAACCAACTGCTGAAGTGTCAAATGTCAAAACCTTTGGATTTCCATTGTCATCGATACCATGTAGATAGATCGTTGTACCATCAAAACCACTTGCTTCGATATCGATTGGTATATTGTGAGGCAGACTTTCAACATCCCAAGAATCTTCGTCAAAACGTAATACTGATTTTGAATCTTTATTATTAAACAACCAAGCACTATTGCACTTATCAGATATTGCTGCAACACTTGAATAATCAATATTTTCTATCTCATTATTTTGATGATTAAACAGTATTGTCTCATGAGTTCCAGCAATAATTACTTGTTCATGATTTAATTTTATAGTTGAATGATATTCTCCATAACCACCGATTTGCAAGCTTTCAACCATTGGAGCAGTATATCCTCCATTCCAAAGAATTGTGGCCCAAACAGGTCTTAGATTTGGTGTTGCAGGACTTTGGTCACCAGAAGTTGCAGGAGTGTTATATATGCCAGTAGCAAGCCATTTTTGATCTTCAACATGTATCAAATTTTGCCAATTAACATTTTCATTATTTGGTGTGTTGGAACTGGTTAATCCACTTGAATTAAGGCCTCTAATACTTTGTAGATTTCCGCTTTCTCTAGTTATCAATAGATATTGTTGAGAATCGCTCGATGATTGTTCAATATTGGAAACTGAGAAATTGTCCTCGCCAAAATTAGTTTCAAAAGTGAACATTTCTGAATCATCGATAAGGATTACATCAGATTGTAATGAACTAATTATTACACTATCATTATCTAATGTTGTAACATGTGAAATACTACTTGCATCATATTCAGAATTTGAATCAATCAATTTATTCATTATTCCTGAATTCATAGATACGAATTCATAAGTTCCGTCGATGTAAGTTAACATGAAAGAATTGTCCTTATCGATATAGTGTGATTCCATTATTCTGTTATCTGAGCCAAGTTCATTTTCGGTTAGGTCAATGCCAGGTAAGTGACTTGTTCCTTTAATAAAAAATGCACCGATTATGATGAATACAAAAAATGCAGAGATGGCAAGCCATTGGTGTTCTGATTCTTGTTGAAGCATCTTCTTCCACATGTAAAACAACTACCCCGCAAGCCTAGGTTAGAATACCTAGCATTTTATTTTTACAGCGTATGTAGCCGATTTTGGTCATTTAAAGAATTGCAGTCATGCGGAGAAGTCATAAAGGGAACATGATTCGCAGGATTGCTTGGAGATATGACATGGCACGTAAACCAGCATCAATGTATCGAAGATTGAAGGGCCCTGCATATACTAGACGCAAGTATATCGGTGGTGTTCCTAACAACAGAATTCACCAATTCCATGTAGGTAATCGCCGTGCGGCAGAAACCGGCCAATTCTCAGTAATTGTGGAGTTGATTTCTAATACAAACTGCCAAATTCGACATACTGCATTGGAAGCAGCTCGTGTTATCTCAAATTCTACAATTAGAAACGAGGCAGGTACTCAGGGATATGCTTTGAGAGTCCATACTTATCCACACCACGTACTTAGAGAAAATAAACAAGCAACTGGTGCAGGTGCTGACCGTGTTTCTCAAGGTATGAGATGTGCTTTTGGAAAGAATGTTGGTACTGCTGCTAGAGTAAAGAGGGGGCAAAGAGTAATTTCAATCCAAGTTAATCCACAGCATTATTTGACTGCAAGAGATGCATTGAGAAAGGCAAGTATGAAGTTCCCAACTCCTTGTTCAATCAAACTGATTAAAGGTCATGAGCATCTCAAAGGTTTAATTTGATTCAATCAAATTACCAATTTTGCTCTATATTGATAGAGTATTTGAAAAGTGTAGTACTAATAGGTAAATATGAGGGGATATTATGCGTATTGCAGTCTTAATTGAAGACCGTTGCAAGCCTAACAGTAATGCATTCGAATATCTCAAAAAATGGGCCGGCTCATGTAGCGGTGAGTGTATTCAAGTTATTGGTGAAAAAATCAAGATTTTGGAAAGTGCATGCCCACCTTGTATCGTCAGAGCTAAACATTGCCCAGATGATGCAGTAGTAATTATCAATCTCCCATCAGAACTGGAAACAGATATGATCCATCGTTATTCATTGAACGGTTTTAGACTCTTCAAATTACCTACACCATCTAAAGATAGTGTTGTAGGGATATTAGGTCCTAATGGAATGGGTAAGTCTACAGCAATCAATGCTTTGTCGGGTCGAATAGTACCAAATTTAGGTGATTGGTCTAACAAAACACCAGATTGGGAAGATATTATTGAAATACTGCCTAGAGGCGAGTTAAGAGATTTCTTAATTGCGGTTAAAGATCAGAAGATTACAATTGCAGTAAAGCCTCAAAATGTCGATAAGATTCCAAAAAGAATAGATGGTACTGTTGGTGAAATGTTGTCTAAAGTTGATGAAAGAGGTATCTTTGATGAGATTACCAAGGAATTAGGATTATATCACTTAATCGAACGCAAAGTAAAGGAATTATCCGGAGGAGAGTTACAGAGAATGGCAATTTGTGCTACATTGATGAA
>JAKUNX010000129.1 GCA_022451835.1 Candidatus Poseidoniaceae archaeon | reverse complement strand
CTGTACGTATGAAGAAGATACTCCTGGATTTGGGTTGACTGTCGCCTTAATCAGTATTATCGGTGTAGCTTTTAGAAGAAGAAATTAATCTTAAACTAACGGAATTAAGTCAATATCAGATTCGTACAAGCTAGGGCCTGCTTCAAGGTAATAGACTGAACCCAACCTGTCTCTTGAATTTGATGAAGATGTATCTTCTCCGGAGGCGCAAGTGCCGGTACATCCATCTGCAAATGCGATGTATACTCTTCCTTCTAAATCTATGTGAAGATCGTTAAAGTCTAGCAGATTACGGTTGGAACCACCTTCATTAGAGCGACAGTCTCCACTATTTAGACAAATGCTTCCGACTTGAACTGGATCTGTCGTAAGTCTTTGAGTGTGAAATATAGGATTTTCATCAAGAGCATTTAGGCTGTATGTAACGTACAAGTGATGACTGACATTTGTAGTAGCATAATGTGCATTACCATTCCAGGGATTTCCATCTATATCTGGCTGACCTAGTGCACTAGCGTTTTCACTTCCAAGATAGGCTATAGCTATTCTGCCAGGATCTCCAGCTGAAGTGTGTGGGAAAGTAGCAGAAATCACTTCAATTGGACTGACTCTGATGCTTGTTTGGTCCCAAGTATTACCTGAATCTATACTCCTGGACATGTAGACTCCCTGATCTCCGCCAACCCATACATTGTAAGCATTGGATTCGGTATCTGTGGCTATTTCCCCATTCTTACGAGGATTTGGAGTTCCTACGTCTTGACCCATAGTCCTTTCTTCCCAAGTAAGGCCATTATCTTTAGAGAAGATAATTGCGGGAGTTGCCACTCTAGGCGGGAGATAAACTGTACCATCTGGTGCACTTGTAATTGCTCCATGCAAGCCTCCATTTGCTGTTGCTATTCCAACTAAGTTACCACCGACTTCAAAAGAAGCTCCGCCGTCATAACTGGTGTAGCATGAAATGTAAGCTAACTTATTGTAACAAAAATATACTGCAGTTTCATAAAAACTGGAGGTTGCTCCGCCTCCAATTCCGTAACCTTCATCGGTCCATGGACCTGAGCCTAGTTTGATGTGGTCATTAACTGGAGCTCCAGAATCATGAGGATTTGCTTCCCAACTTTCTCCATCGTTATCGGTCCATCCAATCCACGTTGTCCAAAGACCCATCATATGGATGTTGAATACTCGGTCAGTAATTGGATCAACCCAGCCATAAGGATCATTTGTGAAAAATGCTTGAGAAGCATCTGCCGTATTTTCCCAAGTAAGACCTCCATCACATGACCTCATTGGTTTTTCAAATGCAATAAAGAAAATACAACCGCTCGATGTAACACCCAAACTAGGTTCTGCACCTTGCTCTCCTACATTACTAAAGTAAAATTGCATTTCTAATGGTTCTACATCTGTGTAATTACCAGTTGAATCTGTAACGAAAAAACCATCAGGAAGCCCTGCTTCAACAACTATAGGAGAGACATCTGAAGAATCTTCATTTAAACAACCTGACAGCGATGTTGCCATCACGAAAATTACTGCGAAAATTGACTTCCACTCTTTGTCCATAATATTCACCCTGAGACCTGCCTGATATACTTTACTAACTTAAGGATTAACCACTAAATGAACGGCGACCAAAGAACACTAATGCCAATGCACCACCAGCAAATCCACCAGCTCCTGCTAAAAGTGCCACATTTCTTATTGTCCAGATAGATTCTTCAACTTCCTGAATTATCTCTACTTTCATTTCTAATCTGCTTAAATTAAAGGCATTAAAGTTCATTTCAATTACAGTTTGGCCATCATACGATACTGAAGGTTCACCAAATTCTAATTTTGAAATACAAGCTTGATTATGAGTGTTCATATTGACACCGTCAGTAGAACATGCATAATCTGCATAGTTTGTTAAATTTTCATCAACGAAATGAAAGCCTGGTTCCATAATTAGTCTAACATTTACATCGTAGGGAACTCTAGGCTCCCAGAATTCTTCAAGAGTTGCTCCTTGATTTGGCTTGATGCCTACTGCCGTTCCTTCAATTCCGAACACCCAAAGGTGACCACTACTGGATTCATCGACTGATATAACATACTCCTTAGCATTAGTATTGGTTCCAACGCTCTGCGAGTTGTCATTGGTACCGTCACTATTAATATCAATAGATAATTCTAAGTCTGCAACAGTGAATCTATCTGTGTTCACTTGTGGATAAGTCAACACGACTTCTGCACTTACTGTTCCTTCTGGAACGTGAAGATAGTGTGTTGAATCTGTTACATATGTGCCTTCACTACCAACAAAATAGGCCCATTCTCCCTTCCAATCGGCTTTAAGCGTATCTGTAGATTCTCTAGCCTTGTGGACGTGGGATATTCCCAACATTGCATCTCTGGCATCAAAAACAGTTACCATTTCGTTATCTAATATGCCGTCCCCATCTTCATCTGCATTTCTCAAACTTTCTAAGGTCAATGCCATTTGAACTGCATATTTTGTATCAATTAATCCATGGCCTTGTCCCCAGTCATGCTTCAATCCTGTATTACTTAGTGTATCGTTAGCATTAGATTGTCCACCTTCAATATACCTACCTGAAAGTTCTAAGATAAGTTCTACTTCAGAAACGTAAGTATCTGTTCTATTACCGTACCACTCTCCTTCAGAAGTTTCGTGATCTTCATAGAAATAATCTGCAACACCCAATGATGGTGCAGCTTGGTATAGCAAAGTAGCGACCCCTGCAATATGCGGTGTCGCCATAGAAGTACCTGAAATTGCCATGTAGTAAAGATCATCATCTGATGGTCTTTGAAGTATATCAATTAGGGTAGCTCGAGGTGCTGTTGCCCAGATATTGACACCTGGAGCTCCAATATCAGGCCATGTCTGTGGCTTTGTCATATCTCCTCTAGATGAGAACCCTGCTATTCCAGACCCGTCGTGCTCAAGAGCAGCTACGCCAATTACTAATGGAATATTTGAATAAGGATTTGTTTGTAAATCACTGCCATCGCCACCTGAATTTCCTGCAGCGAAAACTGAAACTACATTGTTATCGTATTGTAAATTGAAAACTGCTTGAGAAATTGCATTTGATGGATCATATTCAGAACCTGAACTTCCCCACGAATTTGATGTTACTCTAATATTGAGTGGATTAGCCTCGGGTCTCGAGTTATCGTAAACCCACTGGAAAGCTTCTACTGCGTTATCGATGAAAGCGATGTCACCTACCCCCATTCCAACAAGGGTTGCACCTGGAGCGACTCCTTTCTTAGCTCCTGCAGCGGCATCACCATTTCCTCCAACCGTACCAGCACAGTGAGTTCCATGCCCACTTGATGTATCAGAATTTTCAGCTTCTATCCATGTTCTGGTAGCTCTATCAAATTTATATGATACCGTTTTTCCCTCATCGTAATCGAAATCTGGGTGACCTGCATCTACTCCAGTATCAATTATTACAGCAGCAACTCCAGTTCCGTCAATGTAGGTATGCTGGTTAGTTTGGTCTGCTATTACCTGCTCATCTTCATTGATGATAACAGTCTGCCAAGCTTCAACAGCATTAATGACTCTGGTCGTATCTTGCATGTAATATTCCATTTGTGAGTTGTGTTCAATCCAAAAAATATCGTTTTGTTTGCTTAAATCTCTAATTTGAGAGGCTGTGGCTTTTCCAAAGTATCCATCAATAAATTCGAAAATACTAATAACTTCAATACCAATTCCCTCTGCTGTTTGTAAGTGTTGATTTGTAAGTTCAGGACGATATTGAACAATAA
>JAKUNX010000128.1 GCA_022451835.1 Candidatus Poseidoniaceae archaeon | reverse complement strand
TATCGAAGGCACATGGGCTTGTAGTATATGCTTCACCACCGCCGAGAGGCCACTGAAGAGTTCCTCCGCCACCTGTAGCCTCAAACTGATCATCCAATCCATCACCGTCAGTATCTGGGTTCGATGCATTTGAACCTGAATCACACAATGAAGAATACTCTAGGTAATCTGAAAGACCGTCAGAATCAGTATCTGGTAGTCCTGGATCGGATACAACAAGAGTTATCTCAACACCGCGATTGACTACTAAAATTTCCCAACCAAATACTTCAATTCCATCGATTAAGCCATCATTATCAGTATCTGAGTCCATAGGATCTGTTGATCTTCCAATAATCATACTTGGATCGCCATTTTCATCAAAAGGCTCATTATTCTTGAATTTCGCTTCATATTCATCTTCATTGGTGAATCTTTCATTGTCTTCTACAACAACGAACCAAACTGTATCTCTAGAGGTAATAACTTGATCTACAGAAACATACATCTGATAAATAGTACCAGAAGATGGAGCCTTTATGTTAACTAGCTCAGTTTGACCACCTGCTTTGGTATATTCCGCTCTAACTACAGTTTCACCCTCTGCCACTGTTTCTCCGATTGTCTTCTTAATTTGAGTTACTCTTGTATTGAATATTAGTTCTTCATAAACCGCAGAACCATCGCCATCACGATCCCAGCCATCCATATCAGGGTCATCATCACCATTACTGCTATCTCTAGGATTTAATCCATTATTGGTTTCCCATCCATCTGGCATACCGTCTAAGTCTGTATCTTCTAACCAAGGAGATGTGAAATTCTCTGCTCCAAATTGTAGAGCTGAACCATATTCTTCTAAATTATTTAGTCCGTCATCATCCCAATCAAAGAAGCCATCAGACGGATCACTTGGGTCTAACACATTAGTTGAATCAAGACGGTTGAGTTTTAGAGAATTAACCACTGATTCGGAAGGGAAAATTGAGTAACAGTACTCATATCCATCAGGCATTCCGTCACCGTCAGAATCCCAGTCTGATGGGCCATTAAGCAAGCCATCACTATCATCATCAAGGTAAAACCATGAGGTATTCTTATTCATAAAAGGCGCATCAAAGGCAAACGTTTGGGTATTATCATCTCTAATTGGTTCGTTGCAGTTGCGGTAAACAACTTGGTTATTCCTATCGATTCCTTGAGTAATTCCGATGGCACGGTAAAGTTGTAATTGTTCTCGAGCAATCTCTTCCGCATCTGATAACAGGTCTCCATCAGAATCTTGTGATGTAGGATTTGTACCAAATAATTCTTCTTGGAAATTGGCTAAGCCATCATCATCATAATCGAGAACATTATCACATGAGTGTTGACCAAAACCATTGCCTAATTCTTCCCATGAAGGAGTGTCATCGTCAAGGTTGTAAAATTCTCTTAAATTGTTTTTCAAATCAGATGTTAGTAATACACAATCCCAATTACCACTCAAAGGGTCAAATAATGTGAATGAACCGCCAGGTATCTCAATTTCAATCATGTAAATGGATTCCCATTTATCATTTAATCCATCATTATCAGTATCGGATCTTTGTGGGTCTGTTTCCAACTCTTGCTCTTGCTGATTGGTCAGACCATCATTATCCGGGTCGCCATTTGGACCTTGATTTGGGTCTGGCCAAGAGTCAGTTTCGTTCTCTTGTTCGGCCTCATCAATATCTGCTTCACCTGGGTCTTGTTCAAGCGGGTCTGATTCACCATCATCTAGGGGGTTCAATCCGTGTTCAACTTCCCAACCATCAGACATTCCGTCGCCATCTGTATCTTCATCTAACGGATCTGTTCCATATTGGGTCTCTTCCAATACATCTGCAAGACCGTCATCATCAGAATCTAGTGCTTCATTGGTGGTAATTCCATCGCTTGAAATTTCTTCTTCAACAGCACTATCAAAATTACCCAACCCTTCACTGGTTTGCAGTACTCCGGAAACACCAACAAATATTGAACCGAAAATCAATGTTGAAACAATTGCAACGTAGGCCATTTGGTTTGGATTTAGAGACATAAGTAACACTCCGTTTAATTCGGCTAAAATGCCCTCGACATCTATCGGTTATAGAGATTAAGCATCGATGCTCTGGTTGAAAAATCAGTTGTAACTCAATAATGACTCAATACTAATTTTGAAATTGGTTTTATTTAACTCGATTGAACAACGACTTTTCTTACCATTTGCTCTCTCCCAAATACCAGCGATTTTCCCCATAATTAACGGGGCATTAGATTCCAAACCTACTTCAAAAATGTCAGCATTTTCGGTAGAACTCAGATGTTTTATGGAACCCAGGCCAAAAGGTTTCAAATGTGATTCAATTAGCGATTCCCAATTATTAGATTCATTTAGATAGACAAATACATCACTGGCTGTGAATAACTCCTTGCACGATTGTAGGATACAAATCATAGATGAAGAAAACCGGTTGTCAAATCCTTGCAAAGTCCAGAAGTCAAAAATTGATTTTTTGATATTATCGATATATCCACCAGCATTAAATATAATTCGATTAATCATATCACAAGGAAGTACAAAGGACATTTTTCCATCAATTGACCACCCTACATCTTGCTTTTCCAATAAATAATTGGAACCTTCAGCTAAATTATTTCTAGTAGTTACCCAAGGCATATCTTGCAATGATTGTGGAAGAGATAATTGCTTATTCAAATCATTAAATTCACAAATAATTAGGTTATCTTTTACCTGACGCCATTGTATCTTACTCCGGAATCCTTGATCTAATTCAATTAAAGAAAGATAGAACCCAGAAACTATTGAAGAGTAAACATTTGTTGTGATTGAATCATTATTACTATTGAAGTATCCCCAACCATAAATTCCCCAATATTCCTTCAACAATTTTTTACGTTTTTTGTTTGCAAAAAATCCAAATTTCATGTTTTTTATGGGATCTAGAATTAATTCAAAAGAATCTGCTGCAGAATTATGTAAAAATCTACCAATTGGAATTCCTATATTTTCTTCTAATAGAGCAACAAAATTTGACAATTCATGTTCCTGCGAGACATACCAATAATTACCAAAATTATCAATTAATCTTCCATCTGCACTATTACCAAAGTGTGAATTAAATTTTTTTGATAATCCCAAATCATATAATTGATTTTCATCATCAATAATTGGCATATAAACACATCATAATAGATAACCTGATTGTTCATCTTCATTAAAGCAATACCGAATTACTTCAAAGTTAGATTTTAGATCTTTTACTTTTTGTTTTACTACTGAAGGTTCTTGGTCATGAATTAGAACCTCAGCAAATAATTTTGCAACTTCTGCCATCTCATTCTTACCCATGCCGACTCTAGTCAATTCTTGAACTCCAAGTCTCAGTCCAGATGGAGTAAGTGCTTTGGTATCGCCTGGTAACATATTCATGTTAGTAATAATTCCAGCCTGTTCAAGCAATTCTGCTGCTTTAGCCCCAGCACCAGAGTCAATTTCGCCATGCCGAGTTAGAACCTGATGAGATTCAGTATAATTTCTACCTTCTGCCAATACATCAAAACCTTCTGCAGCAAGTGATTCACCTAAAGATCGAGCATTTCTCACTATATCTCTCGCATATGCCTCGCCATACTCTTCGAATTCTGCTAACGCTACTACCTTTCCTGCAACATGATGTAAATGATAAGATGAACAGACACCAGGAAATATTGCATTATTCAACCGCTTTTGCATTTTCTCATCCTGGCTTGAGGAGAGTAGAAAACCACCTTGGGGGCCTGGAAAAGTCTTATGTGAAGACCCAGTCATTAC
>JAKUNX010000127.1 GCA_022451835.1 Candidatus Poseidoniaceae archaeon | reverse complement strand
GCATCAGCGATTCCTTTACCCTAGACATACCAAAAATTGAAGGTGCGATGCTTTTACTAAACAGGTCATAGATGTCTGAACGACTGGCTAATTCTTTGATTTCTAACTCCTCGTCTTCGGTAATCACGATTTCTTCTAGAGGAACATTTTGGCGCTCTAGAGAATGAATGCGCAGGAAAATGTCGAATACTGGTGTAT
This sequence comes from Candidatus Poseidoniaceae archaeon, assembly GCA_022451835.1. Taxonomy (GTDB): domain Archaea; phylum Thermoplasmatota; class Poseidoniia; order Poseidoniales; family Poseidoniaceae; genus MGIIa-L1. The sequence continues at coordinate 3,750 of JAKUNX010000127.1, read as the reverse complement.
CCTTGCCACCCTTTCTTTGCGAGCGAATGAATAATACTCCATTGGCCTTTACTCTATCTCCTGGATTGAGTTTACCAGCGATATCGTGTTCTCCAATACAGATTATCCTCTCGGGCTGAATACCACCTTTCAGCTGTTCAGGAGATTCTTGGAGTTCAATAAATTGTGAATTGATTAATATTGATTCATCTTCTTGCAAGACGAACCTTGTTTGTCGCTTTTGTCTTCCGCAACCACCATCTATTTGTGAACATTCAAGCGGTTCGATCAATTCTTGTTCATTTGGTTGTTTTACTTCTGTTATATGGCCACAAGAAGAACACATGAAAGATGCGGAATAGATTCTTGGCCTTACGCCAGAGATCTTGGTAGCAATAGCATCTATGGCAAGCATCATGCCGATATCATCGGCCCTAAGTTGAGATACTGTTCTGATTTGGTCACTAGGTAAGTGGACTATCCTGACAAATGGATACATCGAAGTATGCCCTTCGTCTTGTAAGAATTGGCGAAGTGCTTGGTTTGCTGCTTGGAAATGCAGATCAGGATGTGCTAAAATATTTTGAGCAAACTCATCATCAAAACCTTCAATGATTCGATATGAAACTTCAAGAGATTGCTCGTCTGGCCATTTCTGTGCTAGGTTGTGAACTGACTCGGCGTACAAGTCTTGGATCATTGAAGTCCATCTTGCCGCTAAATCGAATTCTTGTAACATAAATATCACTAACCTACTGTGGTAGATAACGGACTATTTGGTAACGGTTTATGATTGCTTCTATGAATTTGTTGCACCCCTATATTTCTACTGGAAGTTCGGCTTACTCTACACCACTTTTCTTAGAAAAAATCGCTTGTCCAGTGTAACTCTGCCGACCGTCGAACAAATCAGTAATGACGCCATGGACTGTTCATGCCCGAACATAGTTTTGCCCCTATTACTGGCAGTATTGAAAGAATAGTTGTTGATTCCGATTTACTTAGAAATCGCTTGGGAGACCCAACTGAAAGAGAAGTAATTATTCATATTCCTAAACAAGGATTGGAAATGATCAATCAAGGTAAACAACTACCCGTCATGATATACCTAGCCCCGTTTACTTCATCGGGATTGGCTCGTGCAAGTTGGAAGGCTTTTGCTGAGACGCTTCCGCAAAGGCATGAGAGATTGGTAAATCAAGGAAAGATGTTGCCAACAATACTAGTTATGCCTGATTGCTTTACTTCCTTAGGAGGCAATCAATTTGTTGATTCTTCTATAATGGGCGAGTGGAGTTCTTGGCTAAATAAATCCTTGAAACCTGCAATTTCCAAGCATTATTCCACCAATGGCAAGTTTGCCCTGTTTGGAAAGTCTTCCGGTGGTTTTGGAGCGTTGCACAATGCAATCCACCATCCAAAAGAATGGCATGCAATAGCATCACATTCAGGAGATGTTGGGTTTGATATTCTTTATCGTGCTGATTTCCCGACGACTGCTACGCAAATCAATCAACAAGGAAATTTGGATGATTTTCTTGCTCATGTCAAAACATGTAGCAAATTGAATAGCGCTGATTTCCATGCACTGATGATTTGCGCAATGGCGGCTTCATATGACTCAAAAACAGATATCGATGACGGTTACGGAATTAGATTGCCATTTGATCTAAATACTTGTCAAATTGATGAAGCAATATGGGAACGTTGGTTAACATTTGACCCGCTTTACTCGATTAAACAAAATCAAAATTCCCTTAAAGAGCTAGATTTTTTCTATATCGATTGTGGTAACAAAGATCAATACGGCATTCAGTACGGTAGTCGAATTCTAATTAAATTATTACAAGAATATGGAATCAATCACCATTGGGAAGAATTTGAAGGTACCCATTCTGGTATTGAAAATAGACTTGATATTAGTATGCCATTGCTAGCAAAAGCACTCCATACTTGAGCCGATTTATTCATTTCCTGTCTATGGTTGGACGAAATATGGCTGATAGAATGGACTACGCCAGTGCTGGGGTCGATATCGACCTTGAAGGTTCGGCCGTTGCTTCATTAATCTCTTCGCTGGGCAAATCTGTAAGAACTTCTGGAACTCCTGGTGCGCCTGTTGATTTGCCCGGAGGATTTGGTGGTTTGATTGAATTCGGTGACCATTTATTGGCATTAGCAACTGATGGAGTAGGTAGTAAATTGCAAATTGCTTCGATGCTAAACCAGTGGTCTGGTGTTGGGATAGACTGTATGGCAATGAATGTCAATGATTTGCTATGTGTTGGTGCTGAACCGATCGCTTTTGTCGATTATGTTGCGGTTCCAAAGCCTGATCCAGAGGTTCATGCTGCCCTTGGAGCGTCGCTTGCAGAAGCATGTCGTTTGGCACGGGTTACTCTTGCTGGCGGCGAAACCGCGTCTCTTCCTGGCATTGTTACCGAATTAGACTTATCTGGCACCGCTCTTGGTTATTTGAAAAAGGGTGAAGCAATAACTGGAGAGAATTTGCAAAGCGGGGATGTTTTAATTGGACTACCATCTTCTGGAATCCATTCAAACGGATATTCTCTTGTGCGCAGAATCATGGAACACTCTGGTATGCAATATACCGATGCTGCACCATTTGATTGTAATAGTTCCACAAGAGAAATTTTGCGTTTTAATAAAAGTGATGAGAATGTTAGCTTAGGAGAGGTTTTTCTCAACCCAACTAGAATTTATTGCGACCCTGTAGTAGATTTAATCAAGTTTGCTCAATCCAATGAAAGCGGGTTTAGCGTGCGAGACCTTCGAGGGATTTGCCATGTTACTGGAGGAGGATTGTCTAACCTGTTAAGACTACATGATAGCCTAGGATGGGAAATTAGTAATCCACTGACTCCACATCCTGAATTTACTTGGCTTGCCGAGAGTGGTGGAGTGGATACTTGGGAAATGTATCGGACATTCAACATGGGGTGTGGCATGATTCTTGCAGTCAATCATCAACACGCTGAAGACATCTGTGCTTGGTTACAAGTAAAAATGGCCGGAGTACAAATTATTGGCCATGTAGTAGATAATGGGAGAAAGGTAGTTCATTCCCCACTGGGAATTGAATATACTCACTATTAAATCACTTTAGTGCAGAAGAAATTTCTTCATTAAGCCCCGCAAATCTATTGGATAACTCGTCCATTGCTAGATTAAATGCGGTAACTGGATCTAAACTGCCATCGGTTTCGTAAGACAAAATATAACTCCCATCTACTGGTTCAATTGAAATTGCTCCATCAAAGTCTGCTTCTCGACCTGTTCCCGGTCCAACTTGGTGAAGTGCCTTTTCTAAATCGAGTACAGTATTAACATCTTCAACCTTCTTACCCTTGCCGAATAACTTTGCATCAATATCTCTACCATCACTGGTTTTTAGGTTAAGTGCAAAGAGGGTTTCTGCTTTCTTAGCGTTGTTCAGCTTAACGATGTTTCTTCCACTAAATCCTACGCCTGCAACAGGTGACCACTTTTGGTGGCTAGAGCCGCGACCAAGTGTAGCAAATGCATACAACTCTAGGTATTGACCTTTGGATAGTATAGTAACCGGAATTCTATGATGTTCATCTTTGATATCGAACATTGGGTCAGAAATTGTGGTTAAATCACCAGCATAAACTGTGACATAGTCTTCTTCTGAATCAGCTGCAGGTCCTTGGACATTCAATGAGTACAAAACTTGACATTGCGGGCATCCCTTCTCTGCCTCTACCATATCGATACATACTGAGCATG
>JAKUNX010000126.1 GCA_022451835.1 Candidatus Poseidoniaceae archaeon | reverse complement strand
AATTACGAACATAAATGCAAGCACCATGTAACCTTGTGAGCCGAAATATGGTGCCGCACCCATAGCAGCACAGAATATTATACCGACAACTGTATACCAAAATAGTAGCTTTTTCTTGATTGGCATTCGGTCAGCAATTACGCCAAGGGCTGGTGCAGTCACTGCTACAACTAGCATAGCGAGCCCGTATATTAGGGCAAAAAAACCGGCACCGCCTTGAGTTCCTGTTGCCTTGTTATACAAATTTGCCATCAATGCTGGAACGATAACAGTCATTACTGTTAATGCGTATGCTTGGTTACCCCAATCGTACCAGTACCATCCCTTAAGTGCGGTTTTTTCATCGTCACTCATTGCATCAATAGTTTGTTTAGCGGATAGTCCCACATAATCATCAGAAGTCGTGCTAGCCGTCTCAGCCATGATGCAAATTTCACAATTAGGCTTATGAATTAAACACCTACTAAGCGAAATTGTTACACTGTTTTACAGGAATTGGTAAAATTCAGTGGTCTCTAATGATGATATATCGGCCAAGGGCTTCTTGCCACATGATTTTTTGCCCTGCTTCAATAGACATTCCACCTTCTGAACTAGGCATAGGCAGAATCATCATAGAATAGTCTCTGTCATTCATAGCATGAACTTCATTACCATCTAGATGGGTTACTGTTGCAGTCCCTTTCTCGATCATTGGAACATTGATAGAATCTGTTACTGTACCAACGTGAGAGATTTTCTTTCCGGTGAAAATACTCTCTAGGGAAAGTCTAGCTTTTGCCGAACCGTGCTTTCCTGGCTTAGATTTGGAAATGGATAATATTTTGTAGGCTTCATCATCAACAACACAAAATCTACCTACTTTCAATGTTCTAATCTCAACTCTATCAGTTCCTACCATGGGTCTGCCTCATATTGCTGGAATAGTGTTGGCTTATGACCATTGCCGCTATTATGGCACTTTTTTCATAGTTCACGAACATCGAATCTCTCACCAGATTGTTCCATTGTATGACAAGTGATTAGGTTAAAAAGAGCATCAGCAACAAGATTTGGAGCTACTAAATCACCATTTTTATGGAATTCAATAAATCTATCAACCATTGGAAAATCTTCTTGACTGACTGAACGAATTTTAACTTGCATGTCTGTATCAACAATTCCTGGAGCAATTGAAATTGCACTTATTCCATCTCTTGAGCCTTCATCTGCTAAGCATTTAGTCCACATCTCTAAGCCCGCTTTTGATGTACAATAAGCAGACCAAGATTCCAGAGAATTTATTGCCGCACCGCTTGAAATTGTAGTTACTCTACAACGTTGCGCATTTACCATTGAGGCATGTAGAGCCTTAGTCAAATGTTGAACGGATAACAAATTTACCATCATGGTTTGATCCCAAACTGAAGAATCTACATCAAACATACTGCCAATTGGACTAATAATTCCAGCATTGTGAATTATACCGTGAATACTAGAAAATCCTTCAGCAATTTGTTTACCAGCTAAAGAAACCTCACTTGGATTGGATAAATCACAACTAATCGTCATTGATTTAGGATTAAATCTCTTTAACAAAGCATCTAATGAAGATAAATCTGAAGAATTTCTTGCAAGACCAATTACTATGTAGCCATTCTTTGCTAATAATTCACATATTGACCTGCCAAGTCCCTTTGATGCCCCGGTTACCAAATATACCTGATTGGACATTTGAACACTACTCTGCATACATTTCGAGCAATTCTAACGGTATAATTTGTAGTGACTCTTCATGTGTTGCTTCTAAATTAACCGGGCAGGCTACACCATTATTGGCAGCATCTAACCAAGTTCTTGCGCACACGCACCATCTGTCACCAGGCTTCAAACCTGGAAAATTAAAATGTGGTGCGGGAGTAATCAAATCATTGCCTTTTGATTTAGCGAAATTGAGAAAGGCTTCAGAAATAATACAACAAACTACATGCAGACCTCTATCATTACTATCGGTATTGCAACAACCATCTCGATACCATCCTGTCAATGGGTCTTTAGAACATTCTTGTAATTCCTTACCAAGTACATTTATGCTAGGATTCATGACTACACCTCTTGTTTAACTTACATTAATACTTGTAGAATCCTTCACCCGATTTTCTACCAAGTTTTCCTTCATCAACCATTTGAATAAGTAAATCAGCAGGCGCATATTTGTCATCTTTCAATCCCTCATGCAAGACATTCATGATGTGTAATACTGTATCAAGACCGATCAAATCTGATAATGCAAGTGGTCCGATTGGGTGATTCATACCGAGTTTCATTATCCCATCAATTGCTTCTGGTTCCGCTACTCCTTCTTGTAGAGTTAATATTGCTTCATTTAGCATTGGGCACAATATTCTATTGGATACAAAACCTGGTGAGTCATTACATGAAAGTGCTGTTTTACCCATTTTTTCAGCAGCTTCGACAACCTTAGCATTAGTTTCAGTGCTGGTCTTATCACCGTTGATAATTTCTACCAATTTCATTATTGGCACCGGATTCATAAAATGCATTCCAATCACTTTGTCCGGTCTTTGAGTAGCGTTTGCGATTGTTGAAATTGAAATCGATGAGGTATTAGATGCAAGTATACAATTCGGTTGGCATATTTGGTCTAATTCAGAAAATATTGAGGTTTTCAAATCTAAGATTTCTGGAACCGCTTCAACTACTAAATCCACATCTTGACAATCGTTTCTGTCTGTCGATGTCCTAATTCTAGCAAGGGTTGCATCTGCATCTTGTTGAGTCATCCTTTCTTTAGCGACTAATTTACCAAGTGACTTTTCAATTGTAGCAATTCCTCGATCGACAAATTCTTGTTTAATATCTACCATCAAAACTTCATATCCTGCACTTGCGGCAACCTGAGCAATTCCATTACCCATTTGACCTGCACCAATAACTGCAATTTGCTCCATACCCTATCAAACCTCCCAGTAGTAAGCGCTTCTTGAATATGCTCATCAACAATATTTACCATTACGATGGAATAGAATAATCAACATCTATTGAAAAGTGGTAGCCCGAGTCGGATTTGAACCGACGTCGGCGGGACCAAAACCCACCATGATGGACCCCTACACTATCGGGCTGGGTAATCACGGGGATACGCACTAGTTTTTGTCCTTGTCGGAAGAACTAGTCTAAAAAATCAAGCAAATCAGAATCAGAAATTCTTGCTTTGGCACTAGAAATGAACTCAGATAAATCTAGGCCCTGTTGATTTTGATAAAGTATGGCTTGTAAACCCATATCCAGTTTGTCAATTTGCTTGACAAATTTTGCTTCTTCAGTTGCTCCTTCCTCATATTCCTCAAATATTTCTAGCCAATTTGGTGCTATCATAGACATTGCTGCACGCTCTAATTCTGCCTTATTACTAACATCATCATGCGGAGTCAAATCTCCAATCCTAACTTCAGGTAAATCATGAACCAAACACATGGATAGAACTTTGATCATGTCTAAATTTTCGGGAGCTAGTCGTAGAGCCAATATCGCCATTCCCCAAGAATGGGCAGCAACCGATTCTGGATTATCAATAACTGATCGAACCCAACCAGTTCTTGGCAATTGTTTCAATTCTAGCATCTCTAAGAGATTGTCTCGCATGGTTGTGGCTGCATGCAAGAGGTCAAAACCTAAACGGCTGTTTGCCTGCCATGGAGAAGGGTAAGCCTGAGTGGTGGGAAGACGCGATTGAATTCCTAAAAGAAGATGAATTGCTAGGGGAAGTTGTCAGAAAATATCCTAATGGCTCACTCGAAGGTAAAGGAGAATTGTTTGAAACTACAATAAGATCGATAGTTGGACAACAGATTTCAGTTATTGCATCAGATGCAATATGGGGCAGATTATTAACAATGCTTGGTAAGCCAATTCCAGAAACTGTCCTAAAATTTACCGAAGCAGAATAAACA
>JAKUNX010000125.1 GCA_022451835.1 Candidatus Poseidoniaceae archaeon | reverse complement strand
CAGGAGATCATTTCTCAATTATTGATGTTGCCAGCGATGATTGGTTGGTTCAACTCAATGCGATACTTGATTGGTTCTGATGGAATAATAATATGTCATATGACCTATTGGCTCAATCATGGACTTGCTCAATCATAGTTTCCCATTTTCAAAAACAGCCCTTAATGGCAAGCATGCACTTATCTTCGGTGCCAGTAAAGGAATCGGGGCAGCAACCGGAAAAATGATGGCAATGGCTGGAGCAGATGTCACCTTGTGTGCTAGGAATTCTGAATCACTAAAACAGGTAAAAAATGAAATTGAAAAATTGGCAACTGGTAGAATTTCTTTTAGGAGTGTTGACTTAGAAGAGTTGTCATCGATTGATGAAATTATTGATGAAATTACAACTAATTTAGGCCCAGTGCACATTCTGGTAAACAATTCTGGTGGCCCACCTGGTGGCCCTTTACTAAAAAATTCAGTCGAAGATTTCGACGCACCATTTACTCGTCACTTACATGCTGCACATAAAATAACACAACGATTAGTTCCATTAATGGAATCTGAGGGCTATGGTAGAATTATCCAAATTATCTCGACTTCTGTAAAAGAGCCAATCCCTAACCTTGGCTTATCAAATACCCTCAGAGGTGCTATGGCAAGTTGGTCCAAGTCATTATCAAGAGAATTACATCCTTGTATCACTATCAATAATGTCTTACCTGGTTTCACCGATACTGAAAGATTAGGTAGTTTAGCAGATTCAATCAATCAAAAAACTGGTAAACCAATCGATGAAATTCATGATGGATGGATGAGTCAAGTACCAATTCAGCGTCTTGTTGACCCACTTGAAACCGCTTCAGCCATTACTTTCCTAGCACTGCCCTCCTCAGGAGCGATTAGAGGAGTATCACTAGCAGTAGATGGTGGCAGACTACGCGGCATCTAATCAACGATACAAGTCAAACCATACAGGATAATGGTCTGAAATATCTGTGTCATCAACTGAAGTATCAATGCCCCATGAGCCAACTAATCGCCCATTTAGATCTCCAAGTGTAACTATTCGGTCATATGCACAGTCTGTTGAGGAAACTGTTGTATCTGCAAGGTCATTAACGAACCAATTATATTGTGGTAGACGCATTGGCGACTCCCACAATTCTTGTGAGTTAGCATAACTGCAATCAGCGTTGAAATCTCCAAGAATAACTAGATCGGTTTCTGCTGAATTATTCTCCCTGTAACTCTCTACCACATCATGTAGTGAATTTATCTCTTCAAGGGCTAGTGCAGGTTTGGTATGGACAGTGAACAAAGTAAAGTCGAATCCTGAACTATTACCACTTTCATTGAGTAATTCAAACGAAGCAATATATGGCTCACGTTGGAAATAATCTCCTATTGAGTCATTGTATAACTGACCTTGACCGACTTCACGAAATACGGTTGTATTATAGTAGTAAACATACTGTTCTTGTGAAGATTGGTCATCATCTTGCGTGCCACTTCTTGGACTTAGAGACATATTCCAAGTGTTTTCTGAGACATTATTTATCTCATTTAAGAAATCATACGGTACTGTTTGATCGATATCTTTGACTTCTTGAACTGCTACCATGTCGTATTGCAAAACTGTATCAACTAATTGATTAACAACATCTGGTTTACCCATTTTTGTCTTACCAAAGACCTTGATGTTGAATGTAGCAATTCGAGCGACTTCTGATCGATTTAATTGAGGGATTTCTCTACCACCTAATTCATCCTCATCTTCATCTTCTGTTTCTGTTTCAACATAAACAAAAACAGTATTTTCCTCCTTGTGAACAATTAGGTGAATAGTCATGGGAGCAAGAATCAAAATCGCAACTAGACTCAATGCTTGGAGATAGCCATCCATTGAACCCATGACCTATCGACTAATGATTGAGTTATCAAGATTTATTGTAAAACGCGTTGGAAGAGGTTATTCATGAGTTACAAATGGCGCAGTCATGAACGGAGAAGTTAGTCAAGAGCAGGCAGAGAAGATAATAGCCATGCTAACGGAAGGTGGTGCGATAGAAAATGTCAATGCACCACTGGCGTTGAGGCTAATTCCTTTGGCTGAAGAATTAGACAACTTGGAACTTGTTGAGAGATTACTTGAACATGCAAATTCATCTGCTGCTGACGAACTTGAATCCGGATGGGTTAAATTCGAAAAATTACGATATAATAATTCTTCAATTGACAACTTTGTTGAATTAGCCGCCATAGCAGAGAAAATCACTAATGGCAGCCCACTTGCAGCTGCAGTTCTCCATCATGTAGGGCTACTATACCTTGGTGCTGAACAATATGATGATTGTCAAGTATTTACCACTCGTTCAATGCGAATTAGAGAAAAAATTGATGATCAAGCAGGTTTAGTCTACAGTTTAGCTGTTTTAGAAGCATGTGACAAGCGTCAAAATCAGCATGATTCAGCTTTGATTCATGGGACTCGAAGGTTAGAGATCTTGACCAATCTAAGTGATCAAGAAGGGCTAATGGAGTCTCTTGCTGATGTCGCCCATACCCAAGCAACATTAGGCTCCCTTGATGCTGCAATTGATTTGTATACCCAATCTCTAGAGTTATCAAATGAATTAGAAGATGTGTCTGGACAATTTGTCGCACGTTGGGGCTTAGCTGACATATGTGAAATTCAAGGAGATTACCAAACTGCAATGCTTCATCTATCAGATTGTCTACATTCATTCATCGCTTTTGGGCTTCCAGCACCAATTCAAATTCGCCAACGTCTTGATGCTTTAACCAAATTAGAAGCCCCCGACGAAGAAGAGTAATTATCCACATCGATTATGGTCTAAGTACTACTCGCAGGAACAGTGGCAAGCCATGAAGCATGACATTTTCTTCTCGATTAGTCAAACACCTGATGTTAATGGTGTTACTCCTACAGAGAGAAAAATGTTTGAAAACTATTTCCAACAACTCAAGCATGCAGACAAATTAGGATTTGGTGTTGGATGGATTGCTCAGGCACACTTGTCTACTGAAACTCAAAAATCAAATTCAATGCCTGTTGTACCGCATTGGCAAGGCGAAGTTCGCCTCTGTACTGATTTCCCCCAATTAGCTATGGAGAGTTTTCGTCAAACTCAAAACATCGATATCGGCTCTGCTGTCATTAGTATATTGGCTAGTGGAGGACCTATTGCGCAAGCAGAAAGAATAGCAAATACGGTGCAATTTCTTTCGATGTTAGATGACAATCGAAAGTTGCATGTTGGGTTTAGTGCCGGAAGATTTGAATTCATGGCAAGACCTTATGGGATTTCACCAAGAAACTCTTGGGAAAATGCAGCATGGAGAGCGCTTAGAGGGCAAATCTTCCTTGAGGCAAGTGAAATTTTTCTTAGATTGCTAAAAGGTGAAGTTATTTCAAGTAATCAAATTAGAAAGACGGTTTTAACCAGAGAAAATTTCCGAAGTGATGAGGATTGGCAGGCGGTTAAAGAAGCATATCTCGCGAAAAATGATGAACAAAATTTAACATCAATTACAATCCCTAACAGATATAATTTCGAAGAGATTTCCATTATTCCTAAACAGTGGAATCGTTCACAACTACAACTTGTCGCTGGAACACATGACTCCAAAGCACAAGAATTTGTTAATACAATTTTACCTGTTAGAGTTTTCAATCTCTCAATAACATCTCCTAAGATAATTGATGAAACCCACGAAAGAATGATGAAAAATTATCACCCCGGTGGAGGTGAATGGGAGCGTAGTTATATGCCAAGAACTAGTTTTGTATTCATCAATGATGAAGAAGGATTGACTGTTGAAGAACAAAGTAAAGCCGCTAATGTCGAAGCAAAAGAAGCACTACAAGCATATTGGAATGCGCTAGAAGGAACTATCGATCCTGATAAGGTTTCCAAAGCGGCTAATAATGCGCTGATTGGTAATCCTGCTGAAGTGGCAAGTCAAATTATAGAAAGATTCCACCCCGATGACACGATAATGGCATGGTTTGATTTCTTTAATCATGACTCTGAGCGGGTTTGTCGCAATATGACTGCATACATGACAAAGGTTGTTCCAATGGTAGAAAATATGCTGGAGGATTTGAAATGAGTTCAGAAAAAATGCCCTCTGCAGTACGAGAAGGGAAACCTGGAAGCTCGATGTATCCTGAATCATCGCTTGGGGACGCAGGT
>JAKUNX010000124.1 GCA_022451835.1 Candidatus Poseidoniaceae archaeon | reverse complement strand
CAAATAATGATTCTGTCTTGCACAGTGTAACGAGTAATGATTCATTCTTTGATTCTGGCAAAATCTCTACTAATGGAGATTCTTGGTCATTCCAATTCTATGGTGATGCTTATGGTTCATTCATGTATTATTGTGCTTATCACACTGACATGTATGCAGAAATTGTTGTTGTCCCATAAAATACTCCAAGGGATGGAATCATACACTAAACCGACTTCCCATAGTCGGGGCAGACATGGGCATATCTGAGCGGATGGGTGATGTACTCGGCCAAGCGGTTGAGTCAAAACTCCTCAAAGAAGCCGTAGAACACCCAGTTAAAGTCACTCATCTCGCCATAATCATGGACGGTAACCGACGTTTTGCGTGGAAAAGTAAGTTGGCAACTGGACTTGGTCATCGTATCGGCAAACAAAAGCTTGAGACGGTGCTTGACTGGGTTTTGGAATTGGAAATCCCTTGGTTTACTGTTTATGCTCTATCAACTGAGAATCTAACACGGCCAAAAGACGAATTAGATATTCTATTCAAGTTGTATATCGAAGGATTGCGTGACATAGCTGATGACGAGCGAATTCATGCAAATGAAGTCAAAGTGCAAATTATCGGGCGTAGGGAATTATTGCCAAAAAATGTTAATGAGGCGATTGATTATGCTGAAAATAAAACTGCAGACTATGACAAATATGTCTTTACCGTTTGTCTTGCTTATGGTAGTAGAGAAGAAATGCTTAACGCAATTCAATCTATTGCTGAAGAGCATGCTGCTGGTGATTTACCGCTTGAATCAATAGACGAAAATGCTGTTTCAAGTCGATTATACACCGGTGATATGCCCGACCCGGATTTGGTAATCAGAACTAGTGGTGAAGAGAGAATTTCCAACTTTTTACTTTGGCAAATGGCATATTCTGAATTATACTTTACCGATGTCTATTGGCCTTCTTTCCAGAAAAAAGACCTACTCAAAGCAGTTAGAACTTTTCAAGACAGAAAGCGCAGATATGGTGAGTAACATGACTACTTGCGATGAGTGTAATGGCTGGCTAAATCCTGCTTTAGCGGTTGATGCTGCTGTTCAAAGAGGTGATGAAATCCTTTTGATTAAGCGTAAATTTCCTCCGATGGAAGGCTACTGGGCACTACCTGGTGGATTTGTAGAGCGTGATGAAGACCCATTGCATGCAGTCTTGCGAGAACTTGAAGAAGAAACTGGTCTAATCGGTTCTAACCCTGAATTATTGATGGTAATGGGCGAGCCTACACGGGATCCTCGCAAGCATATTGTTAGCATTGTTTACTCAGTTACTACAGATGATAGTGAACCCAATGCAGGTGACGATGCTGCAGATGCTCGCTATTGGCCACTACAAACCGTACTTGATGGCAAGGTTCCACTCGCTGGCGACCACATGCAGATTATCAAAAACTGGTTTAATCGATAAGTTTCATTGACAAAAATTCAGCCAGTTGATTGCGCGCATTTGGCCACGGTTCAGTTTCAATAGCATCGGTTAGATGGATTCCAGCAAGAAATTGGGCCAATTTATTCTTCCAATCATCTCCATCACAGGGTTTGTTCCAACAAAATAACGGATATCCCTCATCTTGTAATCGACCTAGAAAACCACGCTGTGCTTTACTAATCAATAAGGTTGGAGTTCCGAGTAGTGCTGCTTCACTAGCAAGAGTTACAGATTGAGTAATGACTCCATCATGCTTGGCTAATTGCCTATCAAGTAACCACGCATCACCATCATATTGATCTTCATTAGCACTAGTAATTTCAAGCCCATCAAAGGTTAATTCTGGAATCTCAATTACCTCGTCATCGTCATGAATACCATCGCCTTTGAGTAATCTAACCAATACTTTTGGCGGATTGCTAACCTTATTTGCGTGAATTCCAGGACTCAAGTGAACATGGCCATGTAGGCCATCGAGACGATGAATTTTGATGCCTTTTGCTTGAGCTTGTTCGATAAATCCACCATCCAATGATTCATCCCAATGACTTGGAATAATTACGTGAGTCGCTGATTTTAGTGCAAGGTTGTGAGCGATATGATTTACTTCGGTATCACTGATGTAGTAGCGATGTGAAATACTGCGCAAAGTCTTCTTCAAAAATGGTGAACGCCATGCTAATAATTCAAGTGATGCACCTACTGCTATGATTCGAGAAATCGGTTGTCCTACTTTACAACATTCAGCCAAAAATTGGTGGCTTGAGCGCCAGCGAGTGATAGCTTTTCGACGTTTTTTCTCACCTACAGGACGCTCTACCCAGTGAATTTGTCGTCGTGGAATATGCCCGTCACCTTGCTCGATCATTGCTTGAACTTCATGTCGCTTAGTTGCGATAATCACATCGTTATTATTTGAACAACGCAGTAGCGGCGCTAACAAGCGAACATGAGCAGGATGGTCTAGTACCCAACATGTCCGCATACCAATGCCATCCGGTCTCTATTACTCAATGCATCGGAGATTCGTCAAGTTGAAGTCCTGCCTTCTCAAGGCCAATGTATGGACAAGCAAGCAATCGAATTACCAGGGGCTGCCAAATATGGCCCATATTCTGCAGGCGTACAATCCGGTGATATGTTTTGGTTATCAGGTCAAATTGCAGTGGATTTTGAAGGTGTAAAAGCGCAAACTCAAGGCGCATTGGACAAAATTGACACACTATTAGACAACGCAGGATTGACCCGCGAAAACATCTGTTTTGCCCAAATTTTGTTAGACGATATCAATGACTTTGCTGCCATGAATGAAGTCTATGGCGCTTGGGTTAGTGATCTCTCAGTAAAACCCGCAAGAGCCGCTTTTGCTGCTGCAGCATTACCAGCTGGCGCACTTGTCGAAATTGTTGTACAAGGCTCGAGATGATTTTATGCCGGGCTCGCCATATTTTGACGAGACTCCAAAGGGCATACTAACATGGCCAAAATTGCTTAAATTAGGAATTCCAATTGCTGCAATATCAATAATTGCTGGTTGGCATTTTGATGTACTAATCGAATTACTATTGGTAGTTACTGGAGTTCTAACCATCCTAGCAATTATTCGCCGATAAACGATTTGTCAAAATATATCATAAATCAGTAACTGTATGGTTCTTCTCAGACAATGAACCATTCATTCTTTCATAGCGATTGTAGAAGAATAGTCTGGCAAGTGAAAGTAGAATTAGTGTTGGTATGAAAAATATCAGTCCAGCATAACCTGTAACGCAGAAGGGTAAGGATGCAATAATTCCAACTCGCCGTAATGGTTGTATGTCAGAAGATTCAACAAAGAACTCATTCCATATTGTAAGAATTATTGGTGGAAGAATAGATAGCCCCATCAGCTCAATGAATTGTTCGCTACTCCATCCCCAAGGATGTCCGTGTATATTCACAAAGACTATCCAAATTAAACATGCCAAGGCATACGATGCTGCAAATGGAATCGATTTCTTGACCATTCCACTATGTAGCGAAAAATTGTGACCCAAGCAAATGAGGTAAACTGGTGAAATAATTACCCAACCCCAGAATAAATCATCGTCGCCGGTTGTAAACATCATTGACCACACTAAAGTCATGACAACTGACATTCCAGCAAGCAATAGTGGAAAACTCTCTGCAGAAGAAGGCGGCTGTTCCTGTTCGTTTGAATTCTGAATTTTTTCCGATGTTGAGGCCGGCCAATACCTCCAAGCTCCGAAAGAAAAGAACAAACCAAAAACGATCACTATTATTCCAAGTTCAACATCATTTGGATGCATTGCTATGACAATGCCTTGCACCACCAGTGAAATGCCCACCAAGCCTAACAAACCAGCAATGAATTTTTTCAAATTCTGAGATTCTTGGGCAATGGCCATATTACTTCTAGAGGCGCCTTACACTTCAATTCATTGCCGAATTTACAAAGAAGACTTTTGGCAATGCCCACTTTTGCAAAGGGTACCCTTACAACACCCGTCAATACAGAGGGGGCCCTTTGCAGAATAACTAATAACTGTCAATATGATATTTACTCATGGCATATGGATGTGATACCGGAAACTGTAATTATCGAACAAACGCTGCTTTTCTTGCATCTTTGAGATTCCCAAGATGCGGACAAACAAGTTTAGTCAAGGTATAAGCAAGAACATAGGATGCGATTATCCGAAACCACTTTGTGTTTTATTTCCCGATACAAAGGGGATTCAGT
>JAKUNX010000123.1 GCA_022451835.1 Candidatus Poseidoniaceae archaeon | reverse complement strand
CAGTTGTTAGAACCAGTGATTGTAGAACCAATCCATCTCCTATGTTCAATTTCCCAGCCATCAGGCATTCCATCCCCATCTGAATCTGGGTTGGTTGCGTCTGTTCCGCTGTCAATTCCAAGTGATGAGAGGTATGTCGCATTTGCAGCTAATCCTGCGGCATCGCCACAAACATGCTCGTAATCATACTGATTTGTGTAATGGCACCACAAAGGAGTGAACTCGTGGAATAAACCGAAGTATTCTGCGCCATCTCCGATGCCATCGCCATCGGTATCTACGACTCTTGGATCAGTTGCATTGTAACCATTTGCAGTTGTGGCTGTATATCTGAATTCATCCAAATTTCTCCAGAGTCTTTCGTTGATTGGGTCTGAGTCAAGGTTGACACCATCTCCGTCAGCATCGAGTAAAGCATCCCATGGATCGGTTGGGTCGAGACCATAACGTACCTCCCAACCATCTAACATTCCATCGGCATCAGTATCTTCTAGATATGGATGTGTGTCTGCTTGGAATTCTAACAAATTATTATGTTCTTCATCCTCTTCTAGAGTCCCATTATAATTAGAATCGAATCCATCCATATCATTGTCAACTGTAGCATCAAAATCATCTAGGGGATTCAAGCTGTAGTATATCTCCCAACCATCCCACATTCCATCTTCATCAGTGTCATTCTTATTAGGAATTGTGTTGTTTAAAAATTCTTCATAATTAGTATATTTTTCATTATTTGAAATAAAAGTATCTCTGTTACTATCGTAGCCATCAGAATCATAATCTTGATTAGCATCGTTTGAATCTGTCGGATTTAAATCGTAAAAAGCTTCCCAACCATCGGGCATACCATCTCCGTCTGTATCGCTCTCTCTAGGGTTAGTAGAATTCAGATATTCTTCTAAGTTAGTAAATTTTTCCGAACCTGCTATAATGAAATTTCTGTCAAAATCCCAACCATCATCATCTGCATCTTCATTAGCATCCAAACTTGATATTGGATTCAAATCGTAAGTTACTTCCCAACCATCAGGCATTCCATCATCATCAGTATCATTATGAGTTGGATCCGTCAGATGAATAAATAACTCATCTATGTCAGTCAAACCGTCTCCATCAGTATCTGCTATATCTGGCCTTGTTGTAAATATACCGTCTCTGTCGAGCCACCCAGTTAGTACTAGTGAATTATTGTACTCGTATACATTTACTAAGCCGTCGTTTTCCTTATCCTCAAAATTATCAGATGGCCTTAACGGATCTAACTCAAAAATAACTTCCCAGCCGTCCGGCATTGTATCTCCATCAGTATCTGAAACAAGCGGATTGGTATCATTGAAATATTCCATGTAATTGAAATATCTTTCTTCATAAATTAATTCACCATCGTAATCAGAATCCCAGCCATCAGAATCTGAGTCAAACCAAGCATCACTTGATGATGTGGGATTTAATCCATAGAATAATTCCCACCCATCTGGCATCCTGTCACCGTCTGAATCAAACTGCCAAGGACTAGTTCCTGCCAAATATTCTTCCAGATTAGTATGCCTTTCATTGGGACTAATATCACTATTTCTATTTGCATCGTAACCATCATTATCTTCATCAGAGTCTGCATCATAGTCTCCAATAGGATTAAGATTATAGTAAACTTCCCAACCGTCTGGCATACCATCACCATCTGTATCTGAATTAGTCGGATTTGTACTATTTCCAAGCTGATTTCTAATTTCAAATTCCATTAAATTAGTAAAAAATTCTTCTTCCTCAAGAATACCATTACGATTTCTATCATGTCCATCTTGATCAGAATCTAATAATGCATCTGATGCATCAAACGGATCCAAGTTGAATTCCATTTCCCACCAGTCAGGTAAACCATCGTTATCACTATCCTTTGTAGGTAAATTAGAATCTAAAGAAGCTGATTCAGTATCAATATGCTGTGAAGACCTGAACGAGACAAATGGTGAAAATGGCAAAGCTGCAAGCAACATAATGACTACTGCAAGAACAACGTAGCGTCTGCCTCCACCGCTTTCAGAGTCTGCCATTAATATATAACGAATTGGTACTCTATAAAGGGTTCACTGGTACTAAATATAAATTAAATCTCTTGAAAGTGTTGTTAAACTTCGACACCCTGAAGAACTAATTAGAACGTCATCTTCAATTCTAATACCCCCCAAATCGGGTATGTATATTCCCGGTTCAATTGTGTAAACATTGCCATTGGAAAGAATAAAATTATCGTCTTGCTTTATATTTGGTTCCTCATGTATTTCGAGCCCCAGACCATGACCTGTTCTATGAATGAAAAATTTTCCAAAACCTCTTTCCTCGATTATACTTCTAGCAGCTAAATCAACATCTCCTGCTTTCACACCATTGGCTGACTTATCTCTTGCAGCGGAATTTGCTAATCTGACGGATTCAAAAGCATCTAATAATTTTGAATCTATGTTTCTACCTGTGCCAAATGTTCTAGTAATATCTGAAAAATAATTTTCATAATTGGCACCCCAGTCAATTATTACTAATTCATCCTTTTTGATTATCTTATCTGTTGGGAAATGATGAGGGTTAGCTCCGTTAATACCTGAGGCCACTATAGGTGAAAAAGGAAGGCTGGGTCTTGAACCATTTTTAAGTAATTGAATAACTAACTCTGAAGCAAACTCTTTTTCTGAAATTCCAGAACTTAATTTATGAATGATTGAGTTGATTGATTTTTCTGCTATTGATATGGCTTTTTCAATCATCTCAATTTCAGAGCCTGATTTTATTGTTCTCAAATCTGCAAAAATATACATTGAATCAACTACTTCTTCGCAGCCTTTAGATATCAAATCTAATTCTAAATGACGCATTATTCTAGACTCAATACCTACTTTGCTAAAGCTTCGTTCTTTAAAGAAAAGTTCAAAAGCTTGTTCAGGGCCTGTTACGTCTGAATAAGTGAAAAAGTTAACATCAAGTTCAGATAATTTCTGGGACTCAAGTTCAGGGAGAATAAACGTCAAATTATCCTCCTCGATAAAGAACACAACCGGTCTTTCACTGAGATGGAAATTTTTCGATGTAATGTAGTACAAATTTGGTCCTGGGACTATTGCTAGACAATCAATTCCTTCTTTTTTCATACCTTTTCTTAATTCAGTTATTTTATTCACAATAGTTAATGAACGGTCTCTTTATTATAAGACCCCATTAGCGATTTGTGGATTTAGATACATTTAATAAAATGATTGAAGAGTTTGGTAATTACCCCGGTTATGGTGTTCATAATGGCGTCGATAAAGTATCTGAAAAGCTTGGTCAGCCCTATGATGCCACTAGGGCAATAAGATCACAATATCTCCAAAGAAAATCTATTCGGAATCACTACAAAGTCAAAGAAAAAGCGGGATTATATCACAAGCAATGGAAAGAAGGTAAGACCATTGGTGAACTAGCTTTAGAAATAGATTTTCCACCGATACTATTAGCTAATTTTTTAATGTTAAAAATGAGATTTTCTAAGAAAAAGACTAAGGAAATAATGAAAAACACTAATCTTGTTAAAAATAATAAAAGATTGAAAGAGGAACTAGATGAAGTAATTGGAAGAGATGAACTTTATACTCCAAGATCACACGACAAACAATCTGCAGAAGGAAATCGAAAAGAAGATTCTATTGCAAAATGGCTTGATGACAAAGAAGTAGAATATTTTACTGAAAATGATTTAAGAGCTGGAACTGTTGAAGGTAAGACGCCCGACTTTTTACTAATGAAGCCTATTGAATGGCACGGCGATGAATATAATTGGATTGAATCAAAAGCAAGTTTTGGTGATGAATATATTCATCGCAAAAATCACAGAGGTCAGGTCTCTGATTATGTTGAACTTTATGGGCAGGGAATTTTGGTTTATTGGTACGGTTACTTAGATGTTCTGAAGACTAGAGGATATACTATTGTGGATAGAAAAGAATTAGGTATTGAATAATTTAAAAGCCCTGATCAAATAACCAGGCTTCTATTCCGCCGCTTAAATGGCTTATTGGGATTCCTTGTGATTCAACCCAAGCTCTTGCCGCGTTAGAGCGTATACCTAAATGACAATAAAGAACTACATTGCCATCTTTTGGAATTTCTTCTAAACTTTGTGCAAATATATCCATAGGAATGTGCATGTCCTTAGCCTCAATGCGAACCTCATTTCTTTCTGCAAGGCCTCTAACATCTATTAGCATAGGGGGATTATCTGAATCTAATCT
>JAKUNX010000122.1 GCA_022451835.1 Candidatus Poseidoniaceae archaeon | reverse complement strand
TGCAAACCACATTGAAGTGGAACAACGACCGCCGCTTGACCGTTGGATTTTATCTCGATTAGCAACTGTTGCAAAGGGCTATCACGATGGATTCACTAATTGGAATTATCACAAAGCATGTCGAGAACTCGAAGAATTTGTAGTCAATGATTTATCAAATTGGTACGTCAGAAGAAGTCGTAGAAGATTATGGGATGAAGCAGAAAATACCGACAAACTCTCATGTCAAAATACCTTGCATGAAGTTCTGACTACCGTTTGCCGATTGGTTGCACCAGTTAGTCCATTCATGGTCGATGTGATTTATCGAAACTTAGTTGGCTCAACTGTCCATTTGGCTGATTGGCCTCTTGGCACACCGGGCAGCATTGATGGCGCCACTGCTGACTCATGGGATGAGGCGGCCGCAAATGCCACTGCAACACTTCCTCCACAAGATCTCAATTTAGAAGAAAAAATGAATTTAGTTCGGGAACTCGCTGAAACTGGTCGTCGGATTAGAATAGATGCATCTCGTAGACAGAGACTACCATGTGGAGATGGATGGATTGTCTCTGGTCCTGATTTGGCTGAATTCCATGACATTCTAGCAGAAGAATTGAATGTCGAAAATATTTCAATAGAAACTGACCTAGATCGATTTCAACAAATTGAACTAGCACCGAACTTTAGAGCATTGGCTCCACGTGCAAGAGGCGATGTAAATTCAATCGCTGCTGAGATTCGTAACGCCGATGACCCTGCTACAATGCTTGAACAAATCAAAGCTGGAACTTTGAAAATCATGGGCATACAAATTGAAGAAAGTGATGTTGAAGTAAAGCGTGTTGAAAAATCAGGTTTTGCTGCATCTACTATTCAAGTTGGGCAAGGCGATGATTCATACCATGTAAGCCTTGTATTGGATATGAACGATACTCCTGAACTATTGTCCAAGGGATTAGCCCGAGACATAACAAGAAGAATACAAGCTAAGCGTAAAGATTTGAACCTGGAAATTGAAGCAACTATCGAACTTGAAGTTTGGATGGTTAATGCTCCAGAGTTATTCAAGGTTGACCAAGATTGGATTATTTCTGAAACAAGGGCTAATGCAGCAATTTTCTATCCAAATGGTGAGTCGCCTAAATCTGAAATCGAGAATTTCGAAGTTGATGATACTAAGATTTACTTCAAAGTTTCATAGAAAACCAATAAACGACGCATTCAAACATGAGTGCTAATTAGACCCATCATGCGAAGAATTACCTTGGCGATTTTGCTAGCACTTTCTACATTGCTAGCAGGTTGTTTTGGTGAAGGTGAAACATTCGTCGAAGAAGAAGTTGTCGAGAATATATGGACCGAATATATCTTGATTGATAACGCATCTCACGAGTCACCAAGGCCATTCACCACTATTGACTTGAGAACCAATCAATCTACTAACATGTCATGGGCGGTATTTGATGCAACTAAAGGAGGAAATTGCTGTGAGCATTACCTCGCTACCACCATCGAGGGACAAATACTCAACATAGGCGGGGAGTATCCTGTATGGAGTCTTGACCGTGGTCATGAATGGGATACTTACATCCCCGGAGTTTTACCTGCAGTTGGACAATGTGTAACTTTCGTTCCAACCAATCCTGGACAAGAAGGGTTGGGTGAAGGTAGTATTGTTCAAGCAACCAACGGCGATATAATTTCAATGTCTTGGTTCCCTTATCCTGGCGGGGATCTGAAATTAGACAAGTTCTACGCCATATTGTATGATGAATCTGAAGATGAATGGAAATGGTGCTACAATAGAATTACAGAACCATTCTATGATCGTTCATGGCAAGTTGAAGTCATCGGCCCGATTGAATCAACAATGGGTAATGGTGATTGGGCAAGTATTGTTGTGTCAAATTTTTGGCATCAGTCAATGAATGCTGGTGGTCAAATTAGTGTTGATGGTTTGAACTACTACCCATTCCAATTCCCTGATCGTAGTGGTGGTGACCCAGAGGTTGAACTCGATCTAGATTTCACCGATGCAAACTTACCAGCATACTACGATGTCAATAAGCCGCACAAAGAAATGCGAGCATTCCCCATGCCTAGTGGTGGATTAGTATTCCCATCTTATTACAGCAACGGCAACGCTGCATTCATGGACACCTCATTATCATGGAATGAATTATTTGTCCAATTCCCAAGCGAATATTGTCAAATTGATTCTTCTGGAATTATACATTGTGTTGCAAACTCAGGCACATCATTTACTCATTATATGTCAAATGACGGTGCAATGACTTGGATGAATTACACTTACGAATTAAATGAACAAGCAACCCAAATTGAAGAGTGGGAATTCCAAGCCAATGGCGAATTAGACCTATTTGTTTTGAATGTTAGATATCAAAGCTCAGAAGGTCCTGATGTCGATACAGTCTACCATGTTCGAGGCTACTCCCAAGATATGTCACCCGACACATTGACCTACATAGGCCAAGGTGATCTTGATTCAACTTCAGGAGCAGGGAATGACATTCGATTCGACTTTGCTTCCTTGGCGATTCTAAATGATGGAGGAGTCGTTGTAGCCTATCATGATTCTACTGACCCTGACCCGTTATTTGCAGTTGAATTAATCTTGCCTGGTTACTGAAAACCTGATTAAGCATTTAGCAATCAATGAACAATCAGCATTCTCTAACACCAGCATCTTCGGTGCCATATACTTGCATTGGGGCTTGGAATAAATCATCACAGGTGCGTTTTACGATTGGTAGTGTTAGGGTTGAACTGCTCCAATCAATTGAATAACCACCAACGGAAGAAGATGAAGGAACATAATCTTCACCGGTTTGAGTCATAGTGATGAAGATGGTTTCTCCTGCACTAATGAATACATCCATTGGCATAAATTCCATCAATCCTAGAACTTCTACATATGGCACTAAAGTTAGTTGACCATCACGGCCTCCAGCATGGAATCTGAAATCCATCACTGCATGACCAAGGTGCATACCTTCTTCATCAGTCATTTCAAAGAAACCATGTGCACCATTAAGCGTACTCGGAGTAACTGGAATGTGGAATGTTGGCATACCAGCAATGTAGACATCTTCTTCAAACGGGCCATAACTTAGAGTTATCGAAGATGAGGCTGTCATTGAAGTGCCATCTGGCGCCATATCAGCACCATTGATTTCCAAGTATTCCGTATCTGGTGCTGGGTAAGTGGTTTCAAATCTCCAGCCACCACGATTATCCTGCATTTCTACTCCTAAAGTTGGTGCTCTACCTTCGCCCTTAAGATACCAATTAAACCAAAATAACATCTCATCAGCCCAATCCCATCTTAACGTGTAAGGATAAGCCTCAGCCCCCCTGCCAGAACTTTGTGAACTGTGTCCGTCAACACGGTCAGGGTAATCGTGAGCCCATTGACCTGCGAGGGTCTTGATTTCGATTCCGGCTTCCTCTATCTGTTGATGTATTGGGAATGCCATGTGTGGGTCGACATTCCAATCTTGCATTCCCTGTATGATGTATACAGATCCTTGATAGTTTTCCAATACTCTGGACAAGAATGAACGCTCAGTCCAATAAGTGTTACCGGCATAGTCTACCATGCCACCAGTTTGATAGGCTAGTGGACCGTTTACATAACCCTCGATATAACCCTCACATAGGTTCCCAGTATCGCCGCCATCACCGTCAATTCCAAATGATCCGTAAACTCCATTGTGCATTATTGCGCCTCTTGCTTCCATACTTCCATTGCGCCACATCAAATCGTGGACACCAATCAATCCAGACATTGGAACAATTGTTGCAAGATATGGATTTCCAAAAGTAGCAGCTTGCCATGGTGTTGAGCCATCATAGGATTTTCCAATTAAGCCAACTTTTCCATTTGACCAACCTGCTTCTCCTAAATAGGTCACTGCAGCGTCAATACCTCTTTGTTCGTCAGTACCCATTAAGTCCATACAATGATTGGAATTGCCGGTACCAAATACCGATACTTGGGCAACACCAAAGCCATGCGGAACATAGTTTTCGATTAAAAATCGACCTAGCCTGTCTGCCGGAGTTGTTGCCGAAACATCCCCGTCATCATAGTAAGGTCCGACATCGGCAATAACTGGTACTTTACATTCCTCGCTAACATTTCCAGCAGTAAAATCACAGCCTTCGATTTCTGGCAACCACAGACCGAGATGAACTTCGGCACCACCGGTCAGGCCTGCACCACCAGCAGCCGCGGTTATTGTTGGTACTGGAACCTAGATTGATTGTGGCG
>JAKUNX010000121.1 GCA_022451835.1 Candidatus Poseidoniaceae archaeon | reverse complement strand
TGTCCTGATTCTGATGGTGATGGCTTAGATGATGAATTAGATGCTTTCCCATTTGATGCTACTGAGACAATCGATAGCGATGGCGATGGAGTAGGTGACAATCTTGATGCTTATCCACAAGATTCTACTAAAACAGTGGTTGAATCAGCAGATGATGAGTCTAACATAATTAATATTGCAATAATAGGAGGAACTATTCTTGCATTAATCATCGTAATTGGCCTGTATACGAAAAGAAGAAAATCAAATGTTGCTACACTTCATAAGAATCAAACCAGTATGATGGAACCAATTTTTGGCCTAGAACCTGTAGTTATGCAGCAGCCAAATGTAATAGCACAGGCACCAACTATGCCTCAATCACCACCTCTACCGCCAGAGGGATTGCCACCTGGTTGGACCATGGAGCAATGGAATTGGTATGGTGATGATTACTTACGCAACCAATGATTAATCTACAACTTACTACTAAGCGTAATTAATGGATTGCAATACGCGTACAAGAGATTGCAATAAGAGTAGGAGATCTTGGAATTTTCTTATTCTTATTCAGGATGGTAGCATTGCAATGATTATGTCAGCACTTATCTCTCTACTATTCGGTGTTAATACAATATTAAATTTTATTTTAGTATTCGCGCTTTCTTTCATGACAGTAAGAATGTATCATCGAGTCATTGGTACCTTCTTTAGCGAATTAGTCAATAATGGATTCCTTAGAAAATATCTGTTTGGTCAGAATAATGCTAAGCGTTAGAGCATTGAAATTTGGCGCCGATTATGGGTTTCGAACCCATGACCTTGGGATTAACAGTCCCACGCTCCACCAGCTAAGCTAAATCGGCAAAGTTGGCGAACTACCTCTCCTTTATGAGCAATTCGGAAACCTTACTTTACTCAATAATGGAAATTAGGCGTTTTTTATGCACAAATGGTTGTGTTGTAGTGCTTAGTGAGTTAGTTAATTTATTCAAATCATCTTCAGTCAATGGTTCGTTATGATGAAATTTCAACCATACCTCTCCACTATTGATCTGATTTCCTCGCTCAAAACAAATCTCAAAACCAATTTCTGCAATAATCTCATCCTCAATTGAAAATCTTCCAGCGCCATGCTTCCGAGCAATATCAGCGAGTGTCATTGAATCAATCTCACTAATGTAACCAGTATCGTGTGCTTTAATTTCAGTAATGTGGGCGCTTTGAGTCAAGACATCAAGTGGGTTATCACACAATTTTTGAGCAGTAATTTGGTCAACTCCTTGCTGGATACACATTTGTTTGAATTTCTCAAGTGCCATGCCATTATCAATCACCTGGGAAATTATTTTTTCAGCCTGTAGGTGTGACTCTGCCTTACCAGTCCGTGTCAAAAGTTCAGCGCATTGTAGAATTACGATATCAAGAGTATCGTTCGAGCCTTTACCTTGAAGCACCATTACACTACCAAGAACTTCCAAACTATTACCGACATATTGTCCGATAGGATAGTCCATTTGAGTTATCTGGGCAACAGTATTGATTCCAAGACCTTTAGCAGCACCAACCATAGATTCGGCTAGTCCAGTGGCATCTTCTAAAGTTTGCATGAATGCTGCTTTTCCACATTTGACATCAAGAACAAGAGTGCCTAAACCCTCTGCGGCTTTTTTAGAAATTATTGATGCTGTAATAAGTGGTATGCTGTCAATAGTATCGGTTACATCACGTATGGCATAGAGGAGTCCATCTGCCGGAGCAATAGCATCATTTTGCGCAGCAATACAACATCCTATTGCTTCAACTTGAGTCTTCATTTGTTGTGGATTAAGTGAGCAATTAAATCCTGGAATAGCCTCTAATTTGTCGATAGTTCCTCCTGTGTGTCCTAAACCTCGGCCTGCAAGCATTGGAACCTTCAGGCCACATGCTGCTAAAATAGGAGCTAACATTAACGACATTTTGTCACCAACTCCTCCAGTACTGTGTTTGTCAACAACCAGAGATTTATCACTCCAATCAATGACCGCACCTGACAGCATCATGCCTTTGGTAAGTTGTGTAGTTTCAGATACAGAAATACCATTTGAATGGACTACTTTCAACCATCTCTCTACTAATTTTATGTCTATACTTCGCTGTGCAACTGCCTGTATGAACTCATCTAATTTGGCGCTATCCATTGGTTTTGAAGACTGAACTTGTTGTATCAACAATTCAACATCGCTAGGCTTCATAATATCAGCCTAATCTTCTGCTAACCCAATCTCAACTAATCTTTGATGGAGATAATCTCCAGCACTAATCGATTGATAGTCTGCAGTGCCACTAGTCATTGCAATGAATTCTGGTCTTGGGGTAAGATCAATTGTATTTCTTGGATGAACAAACATTGGCATTGAGAATCTGCGCACTGATTTTGATGCAGGATTAACTACACGATGAGTAGTAGATTTGAACAGTCCATTGGTTAGATTTTGAATCATATCGCCAGAATCAACAATGATGTAACGCTCATCACCTTCGACTTTGATCCATGTACCATCGTGGTCCATAACTTCCAAGCCATCAGCAGTTGCTGTAACTAGCAAAGTGATGAAATTAATATCTTCGTGGGCTGCTGATCTAACAGCACCTTCAGGCACGTCATCGCCGAGTGGCGGGTAATGGATAATTCTCATAATGGTATTACCATCATTGGTCATCTCAACCAACCAGTCACTCTCTTTACCTAGGTATATGCTACATGCAGATAACAGGTCACTGGATAAGGTTTCCATCTGATTATACAGATCATCAATTACTTGCCGAAATTGTGGTACAGATTTATCTGGCCAGACATTAGCAGGGTATGATGGTGATTCACCCTCTTTATGGGTTCTTCCAGTTTGCCAAAATTCTTTCAAATCCGGAGCAGGATTATCTTTAGCATGTTCCACTCCAAAAGCGGTATAGCCTCTTTGATGTGCGATTTCACGATGAGCATAATTCATTTTTTCGCTGGAAGTGAGACCAAAAAACTCGTCACCTTTATCGTATGATTGTTGAATCAATTCGATTGGTATGCCATGATTCTTCAAGGCAAAAAATCCTATGTCTTTTAGCGAATCACCAACTTCATCAATGAATTTTTGCTTACGTGACTCGTCATCTGAAATATAATCTGCAAAATCGATTACTGGGATACTTCGACTCATGTTATCAATGCCTGCTATGGCCAATAGCGTATCAAGTCTATGCTTGAGCGGTAAGGAAAATGGTGTTTTTCTCAGTCACGAATTTTAGACAGAAGTCTAATCATTTCGATGTAAATCCAAATAATCGTTACAAGGACACCAAATGCGCCCCACCATTCAGCATTCTTAGGTGCGTTCAATTTAACTCCCGATTCAATGAATCCGAAATCAGAGATAAGACTGAGAGCTGCAATACATAAGATAAATGCGGTTATCCCAATACCAATCGGTCCAGACGAGTGTAGGAATGGAACTTGAAATGGTGTAAAGAAGTAAAAGAAAATTGAAACCATATATAGCATCATAATTGAGAACACCATGCTACCAATCACTTTGTTGAAGGTAGGAGTTGGGCGGATAATTCGTGACGAGTAAATAAATAGCATTCCACCGGTGATAAATAGAGTTCCAAAGGCTGCTTGAATAATTATACCGCTGTAAAATGCTTCAAAAATCAATGATAAAGATCCAACAAACAAGCCTTGCATAACTGCGTAAATAGTCATTAGAACTGCGGGATTTTCTGGTCGCATAATCATTAGAATTACTGCTACTACAATTCCTCCGAACAGTCCTCCCCAAGTCATGCCGTTAATTACTCCAGCATTTCCAGCCTCTAAGGCATCAAGTGCGACGTAAGCCGCAATGAAAGCAACTACAGTAACAACGCCCAATAGGTAAGCTAACTTACCAATGGTTCCCTGTAGAGTCATTGTGTTTTGACCTTGAATATTTGACCAGAAATTTTGTGTCATCACCGGATTGCTTGTACTATAGCGCATCGTTATCGTAAGTGCTAGGACAATGTCCTTTGTCAATCTTGCGATATTATTGGTTATCTTGCAGTTGTTCTTGGTAGTATTCTTGAAGCTGATTGATTGTCCATCCACTGTCAAGATATCTTTGGATTACATCTTCGCCCCAGCCGGGGAATTTTGCGAGATCAGCAGCACTAATGCCACTGCTTGAATCACTGGCAACTTCTCCACCACTGCCGTCTAGGACTGGCATAGACCATTCTTCAGTGTCAACTGCTTCAGAATTCTCCATCAACATCATTTCTTGTTGTTCAATGCTAACTAAATCCTTTGCCTGGGTCGCTTTACTTTCTAATTGTTTTAG
>JAKUNX010000120.1 GCA_022451835.1 Candidatus Poseidoniaceae archaeon | reverse complement strand
TGATTGCCGCAACATGTAGAATCATCTTCCATCACGCCATTACCGTAATCGACACATTTCCAAGTACTACCATCGAGATATAATTCCTCGCCAGCAAAACATCCAACGTCAGGAATACCATTGCCATCGTTGTCGGTATTGTCGATAGATCTTGCCGTCATTGTTCCATGTGCCCAGTTATTATCTCTATCAAATACTGAACCATCGCTAAACGCAGCATTAGGCCAACGAGCTGGTACTTGCTCATCATAATTGTAGAACAATTGCCAACCCGGCTCGCTAAGTGTAACTGTTTGAATTCCAGACCCATCGGCAGCGCCCCAAGTTGCAGCCATGTCACCAGTGATGCTGTTAGTTCCATCAAACACAACATTAGCACCATCTGCAGCACGAATGACTAGATTGTCCAAATTGTCGACTGTAACATTATCGTGGTAATTACCGGATTGAAGAATTATTTCATCGCCTGCTATTGCTGCAGAAACCGCTTCACTCAAACTATTTTTTGGACAATTAATCGTGCCGGACCAAGTTGCTGAACCATTGATTGGGTCGACATAAATCGGGGTTCCTGCACTTCTTGTGAAAGTGTCACAACCAGCATTTGCTTCCAATGAAGTACTATCTGAAAGCCTATCTGTAGACTCATACTTGGAAACGATATCGTTGATTCCAGCAGACCAAGTCATGGAAATCATGAGGAACACGATAAACAGGGAAGTTTTGATTTTCTGCGACGATTTTACCGACAGCGTAACGCCTCCCCTAAAGGGGAGGCGATATTTCTACGGTTTATTTGTTACCCCTTTCAAAAAAATTATTCTTCTTCGGATTCTTTGTGAGGCCAAACTGTTTTCGCAGTGTATGGCCAGCCTTTTTTCGAAGTATCAAAACCTAAAGCATTGAAGTTTTTTCTTGCTTTACGCCATACTGGAAGTAAGTATCCTACTTGTGAGCGTTCACTAAATGTCCAGCGCCAAGGACAGCGAGGCAGAATTGCAACCCAATTTTCAATCAGCGATTTGGTGATCGGTAAATCTGGACCGCCTGGGAGAAGAAAAGATGCGATATTTATTGCCCCATGTGAGCCTCTGGTTTCTGACCAACAAGCCAGCTCAAGACCTCGCAATGGCCCATCTAGAATTTTTATTCCAATCGTTCTGGTCGATTGTGCCATTGGAACAATTATGGCGAATCTATCGACAAGTCTTGCACCTTCATGGCGTTCAATCTGCCACCCAATTTCCTCAATGAGTTTCCTAAATGCTTTGACACATTGTACTGGTGAAACGCTAACTTCCAAATCAGTAGTTGCCTTTCGGACCATGACTATGCCTTCGGCACTGAGTGCATGAATGCTTCCAATAACTGACTATTGTCAGTTTCTGCACGGTTCAGCTAACGGCCCGTCACTGGACGAGGCCTCCCTGATAAGACCGATGAACCGTGTCGATATGCTCTCGCCTACTTGGCAAGGGTAAATCGGATAGGTTATCCGTCTTGATCAGCCAAACAAAGAGCCTAGACCTTCGACACCGCCACCGTCATCTTCTTCTTCCTCCTCTTCAGCAGGGGCTTCCTCAGCGGCAGCAGCAGGTGCGGCACCACCGGCTGCAGGAGCAGCGGCAGCAGGTGCAGCAACAGCTTGGGTCATGGCTTCACTAATGTCAACACCAGCAAGTGAAGCAACAAGTGCCTTCACTCTAGCATCATCAGCTTTAACGCCAGCAGCCTTCAAAACGGCGCCAACAGCCTTCTCATCAATGTCTTTTTCAGCAGCGTGCAATAACATAGCAGCGTATACATATTCCATATTTTTCACCTCATTTTCAACCGAATA
Organism: Candidatus Poseidoniaceae archaeon; assembly: GCA_022451835.1. Classification (GTDB taxonomy): domain Archaea; phylum Thermoplasmatota; class Poseidoniia; order Poseidoniales; family Poseidoniaceae; genus MGIIa-L1. The sequence continues at coordinate 2,537 of JAKUNX010000120.1, read as the reverse complement.
GATCTCCAAGTCCGCCGAATCCGGCTTCCTCTTCCTCTTCCTCTTCTTCTTCGGCTTCGGTTGGAGCCTCAGAAGCGTCCTCGACTGCGGCAGGTGCTGCGGCTGCAGCGCTTGCGGCTGCGCCTAGCATTGCTGCCAGTTCGTCATCGAGTGCTTCAGCAGATAGCGAACCGGCGATGCCTAATGCAGCACGGTTTGCTCTGCCGATTATATGTGGAGCAGTTGTATCGTTGACAACTGCTGCTTCGACTGCCACAGCGAGTGCTTCGCTGCTGGCTTTTGCGACCAGGGTAGGCATGGTTTGACTTGTAAACCATGTAATGTTGCAAGCAAGATTGAATGCGCCTGCAGCATAACTTATTAGGTCGGATTTGAATTGATCATAATCAAGGTCTAGAGTTGATGGTTCGAATAGAACTCCATCTTCTAAGGTGCCACATAGTTTCAAACCAGTAACGATTGGATTAATGCCAATCTTTGACAGCATCATACCAAGTTCGCCTTCGAATACTTCACCTTCTTCTAAAACGACTGTTTTCTTTTGAATTTGAACTGAACCACCCATGATCTTAGCAGGTATTCCTACTGAGTTAAGGTCACCAACTATAGGACCAGGTGGCATTCCTGTATCCATTTTTTCAACAACGATTTGGTATGGTGCAACATCACCAGGCTTTGCCGCTCGACCGGCTTCTGTCTTCTTTAGTTCTGTGAACAAACCAAAAGAGTTCATCTCTGCAGTAGAAACTAGAGCTGGTTGAACTGCTGACTTGAACAATGATTCAAGATGTTCTGCATCATATCCACATTGTTCCCAGGCAATTCGCATTAACTGTTTCTTAGCAACTTGAATGTTCATTGAGCCTCGTAGATCTTTTCTCATGCCAATCATAGCACCGGCAGGAACGCCGTGAATGTCGATTACAGCAATTGTATCGCCGCTCTTTAGCAATGACACTAAATCGGCAACAGTATCTTTCTTCCAAGGCATTACTTTTGGAATCAATTGATCACCTCGATTCTTTGAGCAGGACCCATTGAGGTCTTGATGTAAAGTGAACGGATGTTACCGATTCCACGTTCTAACTTAGAAATTACACGATTAAAAATTTCCATTGCGTTAGCAGATAATTCTTCTTGACTTTGCTTTGCAGTACCAATAGCTGCATGGAAAGTCATCTTATCACCTGATTTGATAATTACTGTTGATTTTAGACCTGCAGCGATAACTGAAGGATCTAATGTAGGAGGTACTGGTCTTGGCATTTTGCCTCTTGGACCTAAAACAACACCAAGGTATCGTCCGATTAGACCCATGTGAGGGACTTCTGAAAGGAAGAAATCATAGGAGTTTGCAATTTTCTTTGCTTTCCCTTTCTTACCACCTAATTCTTCAATTTCTTGAGGAGTTATTACGTGTATTCCTGCATCCTTAGCCTTGGTTGCGGCTTCTCCGGCTGCGAACATTGCAATTTTCAATTCTTTACCGCGACCTGAAGGAAGTCTCACTTCCTCTTTGATACGATTATTTGGGTTCTTCAAATCGACATCTTTGATAGTAAATGAGATGTCAACAGATTCGACGAACTTTCTCTCTGGAGAATTCTCCAGTGCGTCTTTTATTGCTTGGCTTATTTTTTCTTCCATGTTACCTCACCCCTGCAGTCTACGAGGTTTTACCCTCTCCTGCGGTCCGTGACTTATTCAAACAAAACGCTCGTCCCAATCTCCTTTACTGATTATTGCGAGCGCCTCATTCGCCCAATGACCGTCGATCTTGACACGCATTGACACACAAGTTCCGATAACTTCGCGTGTTTGTGCTTTCAAGTCCGCACCGGTCAGATGACCTTCGCCATGCTTCTTCTTGGCAACCTCAATTGCCTTTTCCAAAGGTAGGTCTTCGGTCGCAGCTTCCATACTACCGTTACACTTCTTAACTCCAAGAGCATCTCTAATTAGATGTGAAGTCCAAGGTTTCGGCATTATTTCAACTCCATGCTCACAGACGTGGGCATCTTGCCGAGAAAACTCCCCTATATAATCGCGCCGCGTCAATTATGCAGAGCCAAAATTACAGACTTTACAATTTGACTGGAATGCCAGGATTATTCGTCAGACATCAAATTATGGAAATTGCCATGCAGTAATCCACTTAATGCGGTCATGCCCCAGAAAACCAAGGGCGGTAATAATTCAGGAGTTAGCTCCCAAACGAAACCAGTTCCGCTTACCAATTCAAACAATGCGCAAACTACGAACCATACCCAAATCGGGCCAGCAAGCACCGCAGCCAATCTCGCCTGCGCTTCACCGGAGGTAAAAAATGCTGCATAGAATAGATAAGTCGAGATTGCCAAAAATACTCCGGCCATTTCTGCTTCAGCATCAGCTGAGAAGTCTGTTTGGGCAATTACGCCAACTAGTGTGTGTATTAATGCGAGTAGTATAAGCCAAACTTTAACATTACAAATTTTCTTTAATTGTTCCATCTAGATCACCTTTCTAATTCTTAAATCCAACCAGACTCCAACAGC
>JAKUNX010000012.1 GCA_022451835.1 Candidatus Poseidoniaceae archaeon | reverse complement strand
GCAGTGACAAGAATGGCGAGCAATGCAAATAAAAAAACCAAGTTTGAAATTGAAAAGAATGAAGACCCTCAAGAGGACACGGTGTTAATGATGCCAACAGACGATGATGCTCCTGAAGTCAAAATTGATGATTTACCAGGTGTAGGGCCTGCGACTGCAGAAAAATTACGGGAAGCCGGATTTGATGACCTATTATCCCTTGCAGTGATGTCTCCTGCAGATTTAGCAGAACAAGCTGAAATCGGTGAATCGGTTGCTGGAAAGATAATTGCTGCTGCTAAGAAAATGGCAAACATTGGCGGATTCGTATCTGGCGGCGATTTGTTAGAGCGTCGAAAAGAAGTTCAGAAATTATCCTCTAAAGTACAGTCAATTGATGATTTACTAGGTGGAGGATTTGAAACTCAAGCATTGGTTGAGGTATATGGTGCATTTGGTAGCGGTAAGACACAAATCGGCCACCAACTTGCAGTGAATTGTACTTTACCAGTATCAGAAGGTGGATTTGACGGCGATGTATTCTACATTGATACAGAAGATACCTTTAGACCAGAGAGAATTACTCAAATGGCAAGAGGTCTTGACCTTGATCCAGATCAAGTTTTAGCAAGAATCCATGTTGCAAGAGCATACAACTCTGCTCACCAAATGCTACTGGTTGATGAGATTAAGCGAATGAGTAAGGGGCTCAATGTCAAGATGATAATTGTTGATTCACTAACTAGTCATTTCAGAGCTGAATTTATCGGCCGTGGAATGCTTGCTAATAGACAACAAAAACTCAACAAGCACTTGAAAGAACTAAAGCAACTTGCTGATATTAACAACGCTCTTGTTCTTGTCACTAACCAAGTTCACTCAAAGCCTGATGCAATGTGGGGAGATCCTACTAAGCCAATCGGTGGACACGTTTTAGCTCACGCAAGTACTTTCAGACTATATCTAAGAAAGGCCAAAGGTGGCAGAAGAATCGCAAGATTGGTCGATTCACCAAACTTACCAGATGGCGAATGTGTCTATCAAGTGACAGAAGACGGTCTAAAAGACTAATTTGGCAAATGAAAAACTGTCCTAAAATGGACATTTTTCTATGTGAATCAGTCGGCACCTTCAAAGATGGTTTGAGAATCTAACCATCATGCGCCATTTGATTGACCGCGTTTTAGAGTTGAGTGAAGAAGAGCAGGTTAAGATCACACCTAGTGATATTCCTCCTGGACAAGGTAATGAGGAGGAACTAAAAGCTCTGTTAGAATCTCTACAGCCTAGAATAAGGGTTTATGGCGCTGGTGGTGCTGGTTGTAATGCAGTTAACAGGCTTGCAGAAGAAGGTTTATTCGACAATAGTTACGTTACTGGTTATGCAATAAATACCGATGCTCAAGCTCTGTTGATGTCGCCTTTAGAAGAAAAAGTCTTGATTGGCAGAACTGCAAGAGGTAGAGGTGCTGGTGGAGACCCAACCAAAGGTGAGGCTGCTGCACTAGAATCAGAAATGGTTCTAAGAAGAATTACCAATGACACTCAATTGGCCATAATCACCGCGGGCATGGGGGGCGGATCTGGTACTGGTGCTGCAGGACACATTGCTAGACTTGCTAAACAACAAGGAGCGATGACAATTGCTGTTGTTACTTATCCATTCAAGTCTGAAGGCTCTTTACGCAAACAAAATGCTGAATGGGGTCTTGAGCGATTGAGGGAACATTGTGATACAATTTTAGTCATACCTAATGAAAGACTACTAGAAATTGAGGGTGTCAAGGATTTACCTATTGCAAGTGCATTTAGAGTAGGTGATGAATTACTGGTAAGATCTATTACAGGCGTTACCGAATTACTCACTACTGATGGAATGGTAAATCTTGACTTTGAAGATTTGAAGGCTGTAATCAAATCTGGCAGCGGAGTGGCAATGATTGGCCTAGGTGCTTCATCAGCCAACAATAGAGCCGAAGAAGCAACTTTGGAAGCACTACATTCACCTCTCCTAGAATTAGATACAACAGATGCTAGGGGTGCTTTGATCAATGTTGTTGGCGGCCCATCATTAACTCTTGGCGAAGCAGAAAAGTGTGCTCAAATAATTCAAGAGAAGATTTCTCCACACGCCAAGATAATTTGGGGTGCTGCAGTTGATGAGGATTTAGGTGACGAAATAAGAGTAATGTTAGTTCTAACTGGTGTTAAAAGTGAACAAATTCATGGCTCGAGCGAAAACCGTCAAATTAGAGCATTAAGAAACAAAAGTATTGAGTTTGTCAACTAATCTTTGATTACTCTAAAACAAATTAGTAGCAGAGCTAATAGCCCAGTTACTAACATAACTTTGTCAAACATTTCTAATTCATGCTCGACGCTTACTTGATTTGGAATAGGGTCAAAGTTTTGTTCTCCCGGAATATATTTTTCAAGCAAAAACCAATTATCCTCGTTTGAATATCCGTTTCCATTTACTGCGTTACCATAAATTAGAAATTTGCTCATAGTAGTGTTGTCATCTGGAGAGGTCCAGGTAAAATTCCAGGCTCTTTGTTGATTAGATGACTCTTGGTGAGTCCAGCCACCTTCTAAAAATTGCCCTTCATCATTTTGGAATGTCAAACTGCCGCTATCAATTATTATCCTAAATCCACCTTGAGCTGATTGTTGGCTTGGTTGAATCTCATTATTGACTAATTCTAATTGTAAACTATAGTTGGTACTGGATTCAAATTTTTCTGGCGCCCCTTTGAGAATAATTTCAGTATTAGCATTAGAAGAACCATGGCATAGACAACCCTCATTGCCAATTTCTCCAACACCGTTAGGAAAACTATCTACTGAGTATGTTGGTAAGAATAACAACATTCCGGTTAATACTAATATCACAAATCTGCAATTCATAGTATTAGCCACATGTCTTCCAAAATGCCGCTACCTTTGACATTTTTTATTTCACTCATACATTAAACTATCATGACGCAAAACGCGAAAGGGATGAACATTAACTTAAGTATAATGAGACATAAGTTATTATCATGATTGACGAAAATGCTTTTGATTTGCCAGAAACATTTGAGGAAGAAGATATCGATATTTTTGCTGAATTGGGTGTCGCTGGAGGTAGGCCAATTAACAATGCAACAGATCAGCAGCAACAACAAAATGAGAACCTTGCAATACTATTGTCCGATAATGAATCTGTTGATTCTGTGGATGAGGAAGTTCTTTCAGAGCCTAATGTTGTCATCGAGTCAAATAAGGTTCACCTACCAGACAAAACCATTAGCGAATTACTTGAAATCCTAGTCAAACAAGAATTGCATTCCTCAGAAGGTAAAGAGATCATCAACAATATCCCTGAAAATGCCAAATTAAATCTTGAATCGGCAAAAGTTACCAAAAATCATGACGAATACGAAATCTCCGTGATAATCAATGTTGATGGTTCTGGCCCAGTTAGGCCGTTCGCCAAGATTAAATCTGAAAATAATGTATTGAGCGTTAGTGGCGCGCCTAATTCGATTCCAAATAAATGGGTACCTCTATACGACATCTTGAGAGACTTATTGACTAAAGCAATGCAGATGTTATCATCAACAAAGTTCACCATTAACAACAACATTTGAAGTAAATTCTACTGTTGATTTGAACATATTTGATACTGTACAATATGTTTCGTGACTTTTCTCAACCAATCTGCTAACTAACTTTTTCGGCGCTTCACCTTCAACGTAGTACGTCATGGTAATTTTAGTAAATACCTTAGGCGATGTCTTTGCTCGCTCACCATCTAATTCAATCCAAATTTTGTCTATTTTTCTGTCCTTTAGACCTACCTGTATGTCGGCTAACGAACAAGCACCAATCATTTGAAGCACTACCTGTACCGGAGTTGGGCCGTCATCCCAATCAATTTTGATACAATCTCCTGCCTCATTGAAGCAGTCCACTCTAGAGTCTCCTTTCCATTCTACTCGTCCCAACATGATTGCCCGATGTGCGGTTCATTCTTGAAGGGAATGCTTGTCGGGTAGTTTGAGTGGAATGACTGGCGAGACGATTACCTTAGAAAACGGCGTGCTAAATGTACCGAATAATCCAACCATACACTACATAGAAGGTGATGGTATTGGAGTTGACATTAGCCCTGTAATGATTAAAGTCGTTGATGCCGCTGTTTCCAAAGCTTATGATGGTGAAAAGCAAATTCATTGGAGTGAGGTTTTGGCTGGTGAAAAGGCCTTCAACAATACTGGGGAATGGTTACCTAACGCTACACTAGATGCAATGAGAAACGGTTTGGTTTCTATCAAAGGTCCACTTACCACACCGGTTGGTGGAGGAATAAGATCACTGAATGTGGCATTGAGGCAAAAATTAGACTTGTTCGCTTGTGTAAGACCAGTTCGCTGGTATGATGGTACGCCATCACCAGTAAAAGCCCCACAGGATGTTGACATGATCATCTTTAGAGAAAACAGCGAGGATGTTTATGCTGGAATTGAATGGGAAGCGGGCACAGAAGGAGTGGCTAAATTAATTGATTTCTTGCAAAATGAAATGGGCGTTGACAAGATTAGATTCCCGAATACCTCTGGAATAGGCATTAAACCAATTTCCCAAGAAGGTACTGCAAGAATCGTCAGAGCTGCACTCAAATATGCGGTTGAAAATGATAAGGATTCTGTAACTCTAGTTCACAAAGGTAACATCATGAAATTTACTGAAGGCGGTTTTAGGGATTGGGGTTATCAACTTGCTAAAGATGAGTTTGGTGCTGTTGAACTTGATGGCGGACCATGGTGTGTATTTGACAACCCAAATACTGGGAAACAAATTATTGTCAAAGACGTTATTGCTGATGCGATGCTACAACAAATTATCACTCGACCGGCTGAATATTCTGTTCTTGCAACTATGAACCTAAATGGCGATTATATCTCTGATGCACTTGCAGCACAAGTTGGTGGAATAGGAATCGCACCAGGTGCAAATATCAATTATGATACTGGAATTGCAATTTTTGAGGCTACACATGGTACCGCTCCAAAATATGCGGGGCAAGACAAGGTGAACCCTGGAAGCGTAATTTTGAGTGCTGAAATGATGTTACGCCACATGGGTTGGACAAATGCTGCTGACCTTATAGTCAAAGGTATGGAAGGTGCAATTTCTGCAAAAACTGTTACCTATGATTTTGAGCGATTAATGAACGATGCTAAATTGCTAAAGTGCAGTGAATTCGGCGATGCAATAATTTCCCACATGTGAGAACAATGGAAAAAATTTCAGAAATCGAGCGTGAAAAATTAATTTTTGACGCAAAATCTGCAGTAGATGGTCAGCCAATTGACTGGTTTGATGAATTATATCATATGGCAGATAGAGATTCTAAAATGATTCCATGGGCAAAAATGGCACCCAATCATATAATGATGGATTGGGTTGAAAAAAATTGTCAAGGCGGCAGAGCGCTGATTATCGGTTGTGGACTAGGAGATGATGCTATTGGCTTGGAGAGGCTTGGTTTTTCAGTTACAGCATTTGACATTTCAAAACATTGCATTGATTGGTGCAAAGAGAGGTTTCCAAACTCAAATGTAAGATGGTTGGTTGGAGATATTCTCAATCCTGAACCAGAATGGTTTGAAAATTTTGATCTTGTCGTTGAGATACATATTCTTCAAGCAATTCCTGATGGAGGTATAAGAGAAAGGGCTGCTGAGCAGATGCCAAAATTACTCAGTGATAATGGGCAATTGCTCTGTATTGGCCGGCTTGATAATGGTGGCCAAACCATTCAGCCGCCACCATGGCCATTGCAAGAAGCATGGTTAAAAGATTCATTTGACATGCTTACATTAACTACTTTCACTGAATTTATCCATCAAGATTCACCAGATGTAACAAGATATTACGCTGCTTGGAAAAACTAAGTCAGTTTAACCAAGAATTAAGCATTTTACTATTCTTGATTATCGCATAACCAAAGCGTTCTTCAAATGCTCTAGCTGTTAATGTAAAGTCTCCATCTCTTGTTGCGACCAATATGCTTCCCAAACCTTCCAAAGATTGTGCTGCAAGCAGTTTAACAATTGACATAATTTCTCTATCTGCTGCTTCTGGGAACACTTTACTATTACCAATTTTAGTGCGGTTTTGCTTTGGATCTCTAGCTACTTTCATTTCAGTAAGTTCTTCATAAATTTCCAAGTATTCTCCTAAAAATTCAGCGACCTCATTGGCATTTTCATCTTCTTTTGCTTCATTCTCAAGATGGATGTCATATGGCTTCCAACGATTAAATTCTTGAATGATTTCATCAACTAATTGCCCTATTTTCTTATCATCAAATACGGAATCTAAAATTTCAGGCTTGACTAGAGAAGATTGGAATTTGGCCTTCAATTTATTATGTCGCTTGCTTAATTCGATTATTTCATGCTTAACTATTGACGGTAGCCATAGATTAATTCTACCAGCATCAGCACGACTGAGTAATACTTTGTGGAAATTGTCATGCTCAAAAGAATCGAGGCTAGTTTCACTTGCCAATTCTAGATTGTGAGCGATTTTATCAACTAATGCGTCAACCAAGATATTGGTATCGACAATAATTAAAGGAGGTAATGCTAGATTTTTCAAATATCGCCGTGATGAATTTGGGATTTCTTTTTTGTGAGTTGCAAACAAACTTCTCTCCGCATCATACAATCGTTTCATTTCTGATGTCGTGAACTTACCTGAGTTTTGTGCTCGCTCCAAATACATCAAACCCTCAATAGGGTTTTTGTCAGCAGAATCTCGAGCAATGTCATACAAAGCCATGATCGAGGGCTGGCTCTGAAGCATTTCATTACGAAATCTACTATCGAAGCCGTGTCTTGTCCGACGTTTGTTTCTTTGAACCGAATTAAGTGCAGCAGTAACACGACCGGAAAATGGCTCTGATGGCAATTCTCTTGAATGCTCAAACGGATAATTTCGTAGACTCTCTAATTCATCTTCAGCAAAGAAAGTAATCGTTTTTTGAACCATTTCTCCTTCTAAGTTTTCTTCTTCTAATTGTTTAGAACGCCTTACAAAATCCTTCAGCAATTGAGTTGCTTCGTTAGTTTTTTGATTGCTGGCGGTAAATGAGACTCTCAAGTATAATTGGAAGCGTTTGGTGATTGCAGTTCTAAGCGCAGGCTGGTTGTCCAACAAATCCACTGCTTCACTCCATTGTTCAGCATGTGCAAGATGAATAATTGATTTGCGATAGAGAACCATAGATTGTTCAAAATCAAACTCTCCACTCTCTGCGACTCTACGGTATTCTCTTGCAGCATTTAACTCATCATTGTTTTGTGCAAATAATGCTGCTCTTGACAAGGTATGCCAAGGCGATAATGGATTGTTTTGCTGATACCATGTGACAAGTTTTTCTAATCCGATATCATGTTCGAAAACCAACTGTTTGATTGAACGGATTAATCTTGTTGGGATTTCTGAACCAACTACTAATTGATTTAATGTGTTAAAAATTTCATCATCTGCTTCGCCGTGTTGTAATGAAATTGTGGCCTGATTCAATTTTAATGTTGAAATTAAGACTGAAAAGAGGTTTTTCTCTAGGCTTGAAAATTTAGCTTTCTCAACACTGCTTTGAAGATGTTCTATATGAGTGCGAGATGCAATACCAGTACCGCCCTGTTTGAGAGCATTTCTTGCTTGTTTAAGTGCTTGGTAGGCTTTTTTCGGCAATACAGTAAATGGTTCATCGTCCGCTTTGTTGCCTTCCATCAACATGATTAGGCTCTGAGACATTGGTGAGAGATAATGCGGGGGCTCAGTACTATGAATTGAAGTAAGTGCCAATCGTCTAATTTCGACAAACTTTTCCCACAAATCTTGCTCACTATTTGTTGCCAATATGTGATATGACAACAACGCTTCATATGGATGTGAAATCGGTGACAAATCATTACTAGAAAGAATTTTACTCAACCTTCTCAATTCTAATTTTTGAGCAAATATTTCTACTGCTTGGATTGAAGATTCTTCCCAACCCTCTCCGCCAATATCTTGTATCAACTTGAAACATTCATTTTTTAAATTTAGAGAGGTTTTCTGATGATTGGCGATATACTGCAGTGCTCCCTCATCTAAAGACTGTAATTGGTCAATTAACCAATACTCGACTTCTTCAATAGATAATGTACAAACTAGATCATATAATTTCTCAATTTCTATGGAATGATCTAATGTATTTGAGATCAATAAATCTGCGGCTTCTTGGCCTTTGCCTGATTTAGCAAGTGCTGAAAGATATAACCACCTGAGATTGTGTAATTGAGTTTGTGAATTAGGTATTGCTTCGAGTATCTCAATGCCATTAGCGATTTCTTCTGGCGAAAGGTCGCTAACCGATTCAGGAAAATTTAACCAAGCATATCTTAATCGTGCTTTTGCTAAGCCATTATCATCAGCCGAAGTACTCGATTTCCAATCATTTATCTCACCTTTCATCAAACTGGTTAAGTCTTCAAATTCATCGGCAAGTGCTTTGTTTTTCTTAGCTAATTGCTTAATAGAGCCTTCAGCATCATTATCGCTTGCAATTGCCAATATCACTGAAATTATAGATGCATTACCGGTTAATTTTAGCAAATCTTTACTCACTTCCAAAGTTCGCTTAGCAGAAATTTGAGATAGAACTTTTTGTATCGCAATTTGTTGATTAGCATCAGTACAAAGTGGGGACAATTTTTCTATTGCATCAGCCAACTCTTGATGATTGAATACATCGATACGTCCAATAGAAATATCGATTTTTTTGGTTGATTTTGATTTTTTCTTAGCGGTTGGGAACACAACAAATTGAGCTAAAAGTGCTGTTTTTTGTCCAAGTGTTTGCCAAACTGGGTCTACTCCATTACTAAGACAATTTTCTCTAATTGAATTTTCAAGAGCGGTTAAATCCTCATTCCATTCTCCGCGCTTTAATTGTTTGTTGATTAATAAAACTGCTAATCTAAAAGCATCAGACTCTGATTCATCAGATGAAATAGCGTCATTATCTGGCAACCAATCAATGGCAGATTTGGGCGAACTCCCTCTACCTCTACGACGCATCATACGATTATTCCTAGGAGAGTTTGTGTCCTCGTCATCACCTGGTATTTCTGTTTCATCTAACGCTAAAGTAAGTATGCTACGCCACTTTTTATCCATAATCAACCAATCAGCTGACTTAGCAACTTTTGCCTTACGTTGTTGCTTAGGAATATTTGACTTGAATGCAATATCCAAACATTTTGCAATGTGCTCTTCTTGCAGACTAGTCACCTCCTACATAATAGCCGCCTAGTAGGTCGCTATTCAATTAACCGGAAACAAAATTTGTTAAATCGTCTTGGAAAGTGTATTTTTATCACTAGTGTTCATCAATAAAGAACACTTGGAGCATATTGACTGAGCCCATGGATTATATTCGAACTATCGCCTTGCTAGCCCATCCAATTTTAGCTAGTGCACTGATAATTTGGATGTGGAAACAATACTCTTGGCGTAAAAAAAGCAAGACATTGAAAGGCGATGAGCGTAAAAAAGCCTTGATGAATCATGAAAAATATGGCGAGTTCATACTATGGTCTGGGTTTGTTATTGTGGGAATTGCATTTTTAGGAAGAATGATTGCTGGATGGCGCAGTGAACAAGATATCTTTGCTGAGATATGGCCGACAAATCTACACGGTTTCATTGGACCTTTGGGGTTAATTCTGTTGTTCATTATGGTTAGGTTTGGTAAGAAGGCCAAAGAAAATCGATTGGCTGGCAAAAGTTTTGCGGCTGAGAAAACCAAACATGGTAGAGCAGCTGATTTCATTATGGCTCTGATTTTTATTCACGCTTTTCTGGGATTTTTATACATCTTTTCCGTCATCTAATCAACAATAAGCACAATTTCTCGCTGTTGCCACATTTTGATCCACTCGGCAAGATTATGTTCTAAACCAGGTTCTTGAATCCTGCAGCCACAGGCATTCATATGACCTCCGCCACTTGGGTCAAACCTTGTCGCTAAACGAGACAAATCATAACGGCCTTGACCATGTTCAATGAAGGAATTTGCGTAGAAACTTGCGGACAGCGGGGGTCTATTAGGATCATCAAGTTCACCGTCACTATAACCGTGAATAATACAACAGGCATCCGCTTTATCCACTACTGTTGCAGTCACTAGATAACCATTGGAAAAAAATCCTGTATCTTGCAAATTACAAATAGCTAATCTGTCAACAATTTCAGTATTTGCCAAAACAACATCTTGTAATTTCTTTCTATTCTCTTTTTGAAACTTTAATCTCGTTACTACTTCAGGAAGTTGTAAAATTTCTTTCATCTTTGAACCAGTTGCCATCAAATCTACAATCAGCTGCATATATTCGCTTTCAACCTGTGACAATGTTCTACTGAAACACATTAAATCTCCATCATCAAGCAATTCTTGCAATGTTATCCCACCTGAATCTAAAGCATCAACAAAGGGCATGAGATCAACAAAATTTGTTAAATCTGTATGGTCTTTTATCCGTTCATATGCCAATCTAGCTGCTGAAGGAGTAGGTTGCCAATCAATCACGCCGCCATTTTGCTCAAATTCAATTAATTCCTCGTTCGATGGTTTATTGGTTTGGTGGTGGTCAAGATACCACCCACAATTTTGGTGAAAAGGTAGATCAACAATCACTGTATTCTTATCTATCTGATTATCCATAGCCCCATTTCTAATCAGAGCAGCATGTGAAAATATTATTTCTGCATCGGGATTAAATTTTTTCAAAATTGCTGCGCCACATAATCCATCAAAATCTGAATCTGCAACAACTCGTGTGAAGTTGGGGATTTTTGGTGCACTCACAAACCTACCTCAAGAAATTAGGCTGTATAACTTCCGTATCAAAAATGTTTGACAGCGGTTAAATTTGAACCCGGTTTGTCAATAGTTCCGATTGCTTCAACATCATAGCCCATCTTTTCAAAATGATGTGGGTATAAAGATGCTTCATGTTCTTCGTGGGGGTTACCGTGTAGATGATGTTGAGGGTAAACTCCCCATGGGCAACCTAAAACAACTATTTTTTTGGTTATCTTCTCCAATCCTTGCACTGCGTCAGCAAGTTCTTCTTCTTTGATATGTTCAGGGCCGTGCCACCAAAATGCATAATCAAATTCGTCCTCTGAAAAATTTTCTAAGTTACGAACATCTCCATGGATTACAGTTGCCCAAGGACAAACTTCTATCAAATGTTTTACATTTGGTTCAAATATTTCCAGGATAGTAAATTCATGGCCCGCAGCTTTCAACTCGTTACCAAAGTCCATACGATCTTGTCTTGCTCCGACGTATAGCAACTTTCCTGGCTCTTCAAAAATTTTCGGAGCTAGTTTGGTTACTGACACCAATCGCTCAGCATTAGTATCTTTTTTGCCAAAAATTTTCTCTTTAAGTGAAGTAAAAAAAGAGGTCATAACTATTCCACAAATCACTAATATTTAACTGCTAATGAAGTGCAAATTAATACTTATGATTTCGAATATCGAGTAGAAATTATCCAAATGTTCCACCCTAATTTAGAATATAACATATTACATAATATTCTAGGACAAAAAACTTGACCAATCACTTTTTGCGTATACCATGGAAACATCTTGTGGAGTAGTTCTAGTCAATTATGGAACAGTTCTACTTTTACAATATCCGCAGGGCCATTGGGACCTCCCAAAAGGCCACGTAGAGGAAGGAGATGGAAATTATCAGATTACTGCAGAACGTGAATTGGGTGAAGAAACTGGAATAACCGAGATAGAATTTATTCATGGTTTTGAAGAAAAAACCACTTACAGTTTCAAACGCAAAGGGAAAAAAACCAACAAACAGGTAATTTGGTATCTAGCTACTACTGAAAAAATTAGTATCACTTTATCTAATGAACATAGGGACTATATGTGGCTTGACTGGGATTTAGCAATCGAAATGGTCACTCATGAAGAGACTCGAACGATTATTTCAAAGGCAAAAATACACGCTGAGAAAAATGGATTATTCTAAGTCTTCAAAGTCCTGCTCGTTGGAATGAAATTTCCTTATCATTGCAGATACGCTAGTAGATTCTTGCCGTTTTGCTAGTGGCGTCCAAAGAGTTTCTTTCGCACCAAGGTTTTTTGTGACCCAACGAGCGAAAACGAAAAACCAATCTGATAAACGATTAATGTATATTCTTGCCTCATCCCTAATTGCTCCTTTACCGGTTTCATCCTCAATAACAATTAGGCATCTTTCTAATCTTCTCGTTACAGTTCTTGCATGATGAATAATTGGCTCAGGGCCTGAGCCGGAAGGAAGAATAAAGCTAGTCAACGGATCTAATTGTTCTATCCAAGCATCCATTTCATCGGTCAGTAAATCGCATTGTTGCTCACTGATTAACTGCATATATTCTGGTAACTCACTTGGTTTACATGCTAATTCAGCACCTAAATCAAACAATTCGTTTTGAATCCTATCTAAGGCTACCTCTGAAATTTTCTGGATTCTAGAGATGCTTGCACTACTGCCTCCATCTGCATGATTAGGTAAATCTGCACATTCTCTTCGAATTATTCCAACAATAGAATTGAGTTCATCACAAGTCCCAACTGCTGTAAATCTTGGATGAGATTTTCTATGTCTTGATCCATCAACAAATGATGAGGAACCTTCGTCGCCTGACCCGGTATACACTCGATTTATTCGAACCATGTTAACTCCGCCTGTATAGGCCTAAATCATGCTTCTATGAGTGGTTTGCGGGAGAAGAAACTCGAATTTATTTCATGATACCACTCAATATCTTCTTCGCCTTGAGTCCACGAGTAAAGTACTAATTGCTCGTCAACTACACCATACCACTCCAATCTTCCCGGATCTAAACAAGCCATCCTAGTACCAGTTTTCTGCATCTCATCGACTACTTGATGCCAAGAATGAATCATCATCGCCAAGTAATCTGCTAACTCTGTAACATGATCATGATTGGAGTCATAACTTTCCAAAATTATATCAAGTTCTTCAGTTAGATCTGCTGCATTATCACTAATTGATTGCAACTTGATTAGCAATTTTTTAGCCACTGGTAAACTATCTCTTGCCTCTTCAATTGTGACTACTTTTGCACCGTTGGGAATTTCATCAATCGCTTGCTCAAAATTTAACAAATCAGCAATTTCCATTGGACGCCCAGAATAAATTGGTACTTCAGACATATCAGACACAAGTGTCTTTTTACGAGAAGGGTCTTGAATTCATCGTTTAATTTATGTTGAAAAAGATGATTTTGGAGTAGTTGTAAGTTTACCAATTTCATTTGAAGAGTCGTTTTGAGAAATATGTTTGAGGGTTTTGAAAATTAAATAGCCAAAAAACCAAACCCAAAGCAATAATTCAACAGCAATTACCACATAGTAAACCCAGCCAAGAGATGAAAGCATGGCAATTCCATCATAGGGGCTACCATGCAATGAAATAAAGACAAATTGAGAGATTAAATTAGCAATAAACCATATAGCAAGTATTGAAAGCATAAATGGTGAAATACGCCAACGCTTTTCAGCCCTCATGTTTATCCTCATGTATATTATCTACTTCTAAGTAGATAAAAGGTTGTATATTTTGCTCTTTTTCGGCAATAAAAATGCTTTTTTTACCGTAAAAGATTCATTCGCTTTCAGAATCTATAGGATTGTATCCCATCGCAACTAAGCATTCCTCAATTGCTTCCAACCATTCTGGCGCAACAGAATTCTTTCCACCAGATTCCAAAAATAATTCATTCCAATGAGCTGCTCTCTCTAAATCCTCGACAAACAAATTGATTTTGTATAGTGCTGAATAAGCCATTGGGTTAAGGTGTTCCTCATCGCCATCCCAGGCTTTCTCAAAGCACTCGATTGCGCCGTGAGGGCCGTGTAACTGGCCACGATGAAGTGCGACCATTCCCGCTTGACTCCAAGCAAGAGGTAAACGACCAATCAACAGCCCCCTAAATACCAGCCATGTTTGACCTCCAGCAAGAACTACCAATGCCAAGAAACCGGCCCAATGCTCAAACTGAGTCAATTCATCCCATGTTTGAGTTATTAATCCAGTAACACCAACGCAGAACATGAATCCAGCCATTGGAGCCACTAGAACTTCTCTTCTAGTGTTCAACATATGATGTATTCCGGTAACTAATCCGAATGCCCCCACTACCGATAATATACCCAAATGTGCCTCAAGACTTGTTGGATTTGGTGCTGATTGCCCCATAAATAGTAAACCTGCTATTATCAAAATAAATGTGCCAAAACGGTTTGAGGGGGTGGGGAAAGGTTGAGTTTTGGAGCCATAAATTAACACTGAACCAATAATTACATCAAAAATTATTAGCATCCAAACAGCAGTTGATTCAGCTATAATCATAGTATCAACAACAAGCCCACTACAGGGTTCTCTTTGAGGATTTGCTCAGTCTCGATGATATTTTGTCCCTTTGATTATTTCTGTTGCTCGATATACCTGCTCAACCAACATTACAGCTGCAAGTTCATGAGGAAATGTCATCTCAGATAAGGAGATCAAATTACTGGTTCCTGTTTTGTATTCTTGCCAACCGTCTACTGGACCAACAGCCAAATTAACATCTTGATTATTCACATTCCATTGTTTAACCAATTTGGCAAATTCCTGTGAAGTGTATTGTTTACCAGTTTCGTCAAGCAAGTATAGTGTTGCGTTTTTATCAATCTCAGCAAAATATTTTTCAAGAGATTTTTTGCTGCTATGAGACTTTATGCTTATGTTGTTAATTTTCAGTCTGTTACCATAATTGTTTAACATTTCAGCATAGGCTTTCTCTTTAGTAGCCCCATGTAGGTGGATAGTTATCCTTCCCATGCCATGCTCAAAACTTAACACTATTGAAAGGTTCAGTTAATTTCTGTGCATTGCAATGAACCAAGTTCAAAAAGTATCACTATTACGGAGCAATATGGGATGGTGGCCTTTTTCTAAATCTAAGTCGTCGAAAAGAGTCATCGAACCTGTCTTGAAAGATGGACGTACTTGGCTACTTGAACTAAGAGATATGTGTGAAAGACATTTTGACAATCCAGAGGAAGCTAAGCGTCAAATTAGACAAATGCAAGTTGAATGGCAAGAATGTCTCGATAATGGCTCGTTATCTTTAGTGAATAAAGAAGCATTAGATAGTCGTGCAATTAGGCTGTTATCCAGTACTGATAATGAATGGTTAAAATGGCTCGATAACTTGGAATTCTGGAAAACCGGATGGAAACCTGTACAAGATTCTGCAGACAAGGATTGAAATGGGCTCCACCTTTGGCCAACACATGGCTAAAGCGACGTTGCACATGTTGCATACATGTCCATTTTGTTGGAAGGTTAGAGGACTAATTGAATATCTCAAACTTGATGTTGATTATGTCTCAGTAAATGGTTTGAAGATTAAAAAAGCCGTTTCATTTGCTGGCGACTGGGGTAAGGTTCCAGTGTTTACTGATGAGGCTGGTCAAGTCCATACTGATTCTACGCCGATAATGAAAATGATCGACCAAAATTACAACAGTGGAAAATTACTTCCAAATGGCCAACAAGAGCGAATAAATGACTGGTTAGATTGGGCTGACACCAAGATGTCTAAAGCTACAGTGCCCATTCTATATGGTACACTTGGTTCAGCTTTCAAAACCACTACTAGGATTTCTAAATTAGAAAAATTTGGTTTCATATCCAAGCGCCTGTATGCTTGGGCAGGTTTTCCAATTATGTGGGGAATTATTGCCAAGAAAAGGGTCAAGAAAGATGGTCGAAAACCAAAGCAATTGTGGCATGATTTGTTAACTGAATTTACCAACGAGCACAACGGTAAGAATTTTTTTGGAGGCGATAGCCCCAATATTGTCGATTTCTCAGTATTTGGATATATGCGCTCAATTTCCCCATTCTCTCAATTTTCATTACTTGAGGACCACACCAATGGCATGGCCTGGTATAACCGAATGGAACAATTAGTATCATAGGGTTGATTATGGAACAGATTGAAGTTGCTGGACTTGCGTTCCATCACATTGAAGCCGGCTCTATTTTAATTGGCGAAAACAAAGGTGGTTGGATTTACGCTAGTCAAAGGCCTAAACACGAAGTTAGATGTCCAGATTTTTACATTACAAAAACGCCGTTAGACCTTGAACAATTGTCCTCAATATTGGGAACAGATTTAGCACCTGGAGACGCTACAACGTGGAATAGTGAAAGGTTGGCTGCAATAATTAAAATTCTTAATGAACAGATTAATGAGATATCTAGTGATTTGAGCTCTAAACATCAATGGGAAATCAGATGTCCTACGCAAAGTGAGTGGGTTCATGCAAAAAATCTTGGTAAAATAGTTGTTGAATGCAAAGCAAAAGAGGTTCTTGCTGATGCTGTATCATCTAATTATCGTGGCGCAATGATGGATGGTCGGCCACGTAAATTTACTGGCCATGGACCTATGCAATGGCATACTGCAACTATGGAAGTACATCCTAGCAACAAATCAATACATGCACTTTCTAGTGCGCCAATGGATAGAAATAATTCTGGTCTTTCCGTTCGCTTAGTTATATCTCCAATAAGAGATGGGGAGCCAAAAATTGTTCCAACAAAGGCTGATTATGGTGCAAATATCCGTTCCGAACTATTGTGGACTACTTTGCTCGGCGTAGTGCCTTCATTTGCAATTCCTTGGTTAAGAGGAATGGGCGATTATGTCTATTCCGGCTGGGTCAATTTACTGTTTGGTGGGCTATGTGTTGGGTTTGTTACTGGGGCATTTTGGCGACCAAGAAGGCCTGTAATAATGTATGAACAGGGTGAATAATTCAATCTGAAAGAATATTTTCCAATGAAGAATATTTTTTTACTAGAATTTTACCGTTCAAACACTCGTATCGGTGAGAACTTTGAATGTTGAAAAGCCTGAAAACCAAAGTTCTGCAATTGCGCAATATGATGACTTTTACGATGACTCTATCGTGGAGTGGCGTGAACTCGGCGCTAGATACAAAGCGCAGAATATTATCAATGTCTCGGGTGGCAAGACCTACAAAAATGTCCTCGATTGCGGTGCTGGAGAAGGTAGTGTTCTAAAATTTCTAGATCAGAGTGATTTTTGCGAAAATCTCTTTGCCATCGAAATCTCTAGTAGTGGGATTGAACAGATAGAAGGGCTCGAATTGACAAAACTACGAGAGGTAAAGAAATTTGATGGCTATACTATTCCATTCCCAGACAACTACTTTGATTTAGTATACTGCTCCCATGTGATAGAACATGTTGAACATCCTAGGATGCTATTACGCGAGATAAAACGGGTCAGTAAATCACAAATTTTTGAGGTCCCGCTCGACCATGTTATTAACGTGGATAAATACTACAAAGAATTACATTCATTTGGTCACATAAATGTATACACGCCTTCGACATTTAGATACCTGCTAAAGTCTGAAGGTTTTTCTATTAAGCGTGATTTCAAAACCAGAATAAACAAGGAGATGTTAACTTTCGATATGTATCGAAATAGAAAAATCAAGAAAACAGTTCTTACTGAACTGAAATTACATTTTGTCTGGCCGCTACTAAACGTTGTTAAACGTGTTATGTGGGGTCCGAAGCGCTATGCTGAGTTTGGTTTTTCAGCCTATACATGCTTGGTGGAGCCGGCTGGTGATTTGGAAATTATGTTTTGACTATGTCACTCATCTATTGGCTTTGCAGCCAGTGTTTCCCAATAAGAATCCTGTCTAATCGCGTCGGCCGAACATATTGTTGCCATGTTGACAATATGTCTTACCCCATCTGAGCGAGCAACAAGTTGCACCGGTTTGTCCATACCTTCGAGAATTGGCCCGGTCATTTCTGCGCCACCCAGTTCCTCAAGTAATTTGTAAGCAATATTAGCAGCAGCGAGATTGGGTAAAACCAATACATTTGCTGGACCCTGGAAATTCATAAACGGATAATCTGATTGCACAGAGGCGTTTAGTGCTGTATCAGCTTGCATCGGTCCATCGATTATCAACGTGGGGTCGATTTCTCTGGCAAGTTCTACTGCTTCTTCGATTCGTGTCGAACGTTGTGCTCGAGTACTACCAAAATTAGAGAAGGATAGCATAGCAACCTTCGGGTTTACTCCGAATCTTCTTGCAATCTTGGCTGTTTGTATGGCAATTTCAGCCAATGTTGGGCTATCTGGGTAAACATTTACTGTGGCGTCTGCTAAAAATATCGTCTTACCCTTAACATTGACCATATAGCAGCCGATTACGCAATGAGCGGAGGTGTCAGAGCCAATTACTTCTATTGTAGGCCTTAAAACATCGGCATAATTTCTACTTACTCCGCCTACAAAACCATCGGCATCTCCGCTTGCAACCATTTGACTAGCAAAATATGGCCGGCTTTTCAGTAGTCTTTCAGCATCCTCAAGCGTCATACCTTTACGCTGACGACGATTGAATAATGCGGGAGCGTAAACCATTTTCCTCCTATCATCGTATCGTGGATCAAATGCATCATAAGCAAAATTTAGATTGAGTTCTTCAACCATCGAATCTATTCTTTCTTTTGAACCCAACAAAATAGGGTGACAAATTCTTTGCTCAACCAATTGAGCCGCTGCTCTAATTACTTTCTCGTTATCTCCTTCTGGGAAAACTATGCGTTTACCACGTCCTCTAACTTGATTTATCATGTGCCTCATAATTGAGTATGATAAGCCTAATCTAGATTCTAATTCTTCACGATATTGAGAAATTGAAAATTCATCTTTACTGATTTGAGTTATTCCTTCATCGACCGCAGCTTGAGCAACTGCAGATGCCTCCCAAATCAAAACCCTGCGGTCAAACGGTTTTGGAATAATATACTCAGGGCCAAATTGCATTGTTGCACCATCATAAGCCTCGGAGATATAATCTGGAACCGGCTCTTTTGCTAACTCTGCTAATGCCTTGGTTGCAGCCATCTTCATATTTTGAGTAATATCGGTTGCCCTAACATCTAATGCTCCTCGGAAAATGTATGGGAAACCAAGGACATTGTTGACTTGATTAGGATAGTCTGACCTTCCAGTGGCCATTATTGCATCATCTCTGACCTCTGCCACTTGTTCAGGTGTTATTTCTGGAGTAGGGTTCGCTAAAGCAAAAATTATTGGCTTTGCAGCCATACTAGCAATCATTTCTTTGGTTACCAAACCTCCTTTTGACAAACCAAGTAATACATCTGCTCCTTCTAGGGCTGCGGACAAATCGCCTTCTGGAATATCATGAGCAAAATCAGCTTTATACTCATTTAGCTCATTATTTAGCAAGCGTTTCTTAGTCAAAATACCCTTGCTATCTACCATCTTGATGTTGCCTATTGTTACACCAAGTGCCACATAATGATTGGCGCAAGCAATCGCTGAGGCCCCCGCTCCAATGACTACTACTTTTACCTCGTCTAATTGCTTACCTTGAAGTTCTACGGCATTGATTAATGCAGCACCAGAAATTATTGCTGTTCCATGCTGATCGTCGTGCATCACTGGGATGTCTGTTTCTTCGGCAATTCTCCTCTCGATTTCAAAGCATTCTGGTGCTTTAATATCTTCTAGATTTATTCCACCAAATGTCTTGGCAATATTGACTACTGTTTGAATAAATGATTCTGGATCTTCGGTATCAACCTCAATATCAAACACATCAATGTCTGCGAACGTTTTCAACAATAAGCCCTTACCTTCCATGACGGGCTTACTTGCCAATGGCCCAATATTACCTAGCCCCAATACTGCAGTTCCATTAGAGATTACAGCAACTAAATTGGCTTTTGAAGTATATTTATACGCAGTTTCTGGTTTTTCTGCAATCTCTAAACAGGGATAAGCGACTCCTGGCGAATAGGCTAAACTTAGTTCATGAGCCGTAGAATGGGGTTTAGTTGGTACAACCTTGATTTTACCATGAGGTTTAGCTTCATGATAATCAAGAGCTTCTTTCCTTAGTTGTCGCTCTCTTCGGTCTTCCAAAGTGGTCACTTCCAAAACCTCGAAATCCAATTCAATGTTTGATTGTTTGGGGTGAATTTACTGACATGGTAGTGATTTTGCAGGTTATTTTGCTAGGCGATTAAATGATACTTTGCTGAACGAACGAGGGCCGCGTTCAAATAGTGTAAGATGCGCCAATATACTGATGAACAGTGTGGTAAGTGCTGCGGAGGTCCTAAGCAAGGCGCGCAAAGCATTTGTTTTGACGACTCTAATGGTGATTACTTCACTTAGCCCACTACTGATAGTTGCTCCTGTTTCTGCTCATCTAACTGACAATGGGACTATCTGGCCTAAACAGGCAAGCAATGACACAGGATGGGTTCAATTAGACGCGGTCGGTGCTGATCCGATACTTGGTTTACAAGCAAGTGCAAATTGGGGTCTAGAATTCGCTCCTGGTGCATCATTATCAAATGTTACAATGGAAGTTAGAGTCAACGGTAGTGATGGTTTACTTATCGAAGAACCTATCATAACTGCCAGCGATGTTGGAATCAATCTCTTTGATTGGTCTGGACTTGGTATGCTTGGATCAAGTGATTCTTTCACCGGTAGCAATCCCCATTCGGGACGATTATCGCCAAATAGTGAGTCCGGCGCATACTGGACTTTACCATCTGGTGCTGAGATTAATGATTTGATTATTGAGGCTTTAGCACCTGTTGACCCTGCAGTGACCTTCGAACCTGTTGATTTAGAGATTGGTGATTATGCGATTCATTTTGTTGATGGTAGACTATACTTGGCGATTAGTAATAGTTTGTTGATTATCGATTATAATAACGATCCGAAAATCATTGATCTAATTACCTTTGATGATGCAAATTCAATTGTCGATTTAGAAATTGATGCTGCAAACCTTGCTCTTCATATATTGACAGATGACAATTATTTCCATGCTATTTCACTTGTCAATACGGCAGAGTTGGCACCTCTTTCAGACACTGTTAATGATGGAGGAGCATTAGAAGTTGTTCAATTTGACCAATTTATCGTTGCTAGTGATGGAACTCCTTACGCATTATCATCGGATAGAGTTGCGGTGTTTGATGGCCTAGACTGGAATAATGCATTTTTCAAATCACAAGATGGTAAAGGATTGGACATCACAGAAGTTAACGGTGTACTCTATTTCTCTTCAGAGGGAGATGGAATAGAGCGATGGGATATGGTAAGTGGTTCAAGGTTGAGTAAATGGACTACAGCAAATAATCTTCATAGTGACTCAGTAACCTCATTTTACACATCAGGGAATCAAATATTGATGAGCTCAGAAGATGCTGGGCTGGCAAGATATGACTGGAATACTGGTTTTTGGCTATCGACATGGACGGTCAACAACTGGCTGACATCAAATGATGTTTCAGATGTCGTAGTATCAAACAATGTAATGGCTATCCTAAATGGTAATTCATTACAAACATATAACACGCAAAATGGCGTATTCCTACAAACCTATGATCTACAAGATTTTGGCCTAGTAGGCGAAGGTGAAAAACTGGTTGTATGGCCGAATATTGGTGTTCGCTCTCCTACTGATGAATTGATTATGATTAGTGACGGTGGAGGTGATTTGGCAATTTTTGACACACTAGCCGCTTCGCCATATGTTGGAAATATGTTACTTGCTAGCGGCCCTACATCAGGTGATATGGATGACGCTGTTGAATTGAATGGAATACTATATGTTGCAGCTGATGGAATCATGAATAGATTCGATACTCAACAATCTAGATGGTTAACACCGAAATTAATCGGCGATGAAGTTAATCAATTGGTTACTGATGGCACATACATTTACATCGCTGGTGATACAACTGGCGCTCACAAGATGAGTGACAATGGCACAATTTTGCAAACATGGGAT
Organism: Candidatus Poseidoniaceae archaeon; assembly: GCA_022451835.1. Classification (GTDB taxonomy): domain Archaea; phylum Thermoplasmatota; class Poseidoniia; order Poseidoniales; family Poseidoniaceae; genus MGIIa-L1. Next base: position 420 of record JAKUNX010000012.1, on the reverse strand, counting down.
ACTGCAGATGGTTTGGCATCAAATTCAGTTCAGCGTATCGCAGTGAATAATAATGACCTGGTGACTATCAATTCCAATACCGCTATTTCAGTTATTGATACCTCAACAAATTCAATTTCGGTTTATGACTCTTCAAATCAACTAACTTCTAGTGGATTGACAGATGTTGTCACTTACGGAAACATTGCATATATCGCAACGATTGACATTGGACTAGCAAGATTTGATTTGACTAATGATACATTCCTTGCTCCTTGGGGGTCAACCGGTATCAATAATGCTGATGATGTCCCGCTTGCTGTTTTCGACGACATTTTACATATGGGATTGCCTGGTTATGGAGTAGTAAGAAAAGACCTAGTTACTGGCGAGATATTACTGCCACTAACCGAATCGGGTGGCGGAAATTCTGGCCTAGAT
>JAKUNX010000119.1 GCA_022451835.1 Candidatus Poseidoniaceae archaeon | reverse complement strand
GAGTTGGCCTAGATGGTTTGTGTAATGAAGGGGTTTGTCAGAGATAACTACCTGCTGCTGTCCTTGATCATCAAGGAAAGTTTTGGTATTCTCTGTTCTCATACCCAACATTTCTCGGTCTTCATCGAAGCCGAAAGATTCAGCATCAAACGAGGTTTTTTCTACTTCAGCACCAAAAGTTTCGGTACTGTCAGTTTTTGTATCTTGAGAATCAGTTACAACTGCTGATTCACTGTTGATGTCAGAGTTGGTTACCATTGCCGACCAGGACATTAGCACCATCAAAAGACACAACAGCGAAGCAATTCCAATTCCGCCAAATACGCTTTTTACATTTTTATTTCTTAGTTCTTTCATTTGTCATTCCCCCATGCGGTACCGCATGTAATGCTACCCACGCTTTAAGCCCCTTATAGGCGTTGGGGTGCATAATTTTTGAATAACAGATTCTTGCTCTGAAAAATACCTATTATTGAATGTTAAAAAAAATAAAAAAAAGCCGGGAAGAGAGCCGAAACTCCCTCCCCGGCAATTATGTTAAATCCGCAGATTTAACGTGCTAATACTTGCAGTTGATGATCAACTTCAGTAGTCCCATTCCTTGTCGTCGTCGTCGTCACCCTCTCCACGAGATAGGATGAATGCTCCAACAACAAATGCAACGACTACTACTGCACCGATTACTCCCCATGTCCAAGTTGGGACACCAGAGGATGCTTCAGAGTCAGTTGTAGTTGTTCCATCATCAGGATTGGTAGTATCTTGAGCTCTATCATACAGAATTGAATCTGTTGATGGACCATATGCAACGTTCATCACAGCATCGTATGGCACGATACCAAAGTGAACTTGTGTTGTCTCAACTGTAGTATACTTTGCAATAGTTGCTTCAGTACCCTGCATTACTTGAGCACATGCGTTTGCATCAATCATAACCTTCATTTCTGTAGCAGTAAATTCACCACGGTTGTAGCATACATACCAGCCAGCAACATCTTCGTCGACTGCTGAAGGCTCCCATGCTACTACCCAGTTTTCTCCAGATTCACTAATTGTAACTGAATTTGCTGTAACTGCTGCAACTGATGCATCAGATGTAACTGTTGCTGAAACAGAATCTCCACAAGCATATTGGTTGCAGAGTTGTGCTGTAACAGTGTATGCTTGTCCATCAGTTCCTGATGCCCAGGTAACTGAACGGGTATCGGATTCGACTCTGTCATAGGTGACTTCTGGTGTTGAACCATCAGCCATTGTAACTTCGATCCTAACATTTTCATCAGTTAGCAAAGAATCGTAATTGTAAGCAATTACAATGTCTCCACCCTTTTGTGCTGTAGCAGTCAACTGAGTAATTGTACCAGCAGGTGGGTTAGGTGTTTCACAGTCATCTGCAATTAAGTGGAAATGAGTTCCTGCAGGAACCATATCAGACCCTGATGGGAAGTTGTAAGTATATCCAGATGTAGATGCATCAACCTCATCACCGTCACCTGATGCAACTGAAATAACTGTATTTCCAGCTTCCATCCACATGTATTGAACTCCCAAGTCATTAGGGAAGTGGATGTGAATAGTTTGGTCAAGCACTACTGATGAATCATATGTCGTTGATGGATTCACTGTAACAGAACCAACAGGTGTTGCACTGTTTGCACATGAACTAATCGTTACCTCATCCAATGGACCGTCTGCAAATGTCACATCTAATCCACTAGCCTTTACTGTAGCAATGTAAACTGCATTGTAGCCATCAGCCAGTCCAGTTGCAGCGAATTGAAGATTTGCAGCAACGTTAAGACTTAGAGTTGAATCTACGACATTGTATCCATCAGTAAGTTCAAGTCTAACTTCTAGACTTGGAATCATTGCTTCAAGAACGGTGAATGAACATTCTCCGCCTACTGCATCGTTAGCGTCTGCACAAGCAAGTTCATTATCAATAATTTCAGCACAAGTGAAATCTACACGGTCACCTTCAACATCAAAAGCAGAAGCCTGTATAGTCACAGTATCGCCAACTAGAACATCATAGTTATCAGACTTGAAGACTGTTATGGATGGTGCAAAGTTATCAACCGTGATTGAGTAATCTTCATGATTATTGATTGCAATCATATCTGAGATCTTTGTGTCGACGCTACCATCTGCATCATCAACTAGACCTAACATATTTGCCATAGCTTCAACTGTAAATTCTCCAGAACCAAATACATGAGTCGCACATGCAGTACCGATAAAGTCTGCATCGGTTCTGTCTGTTGCTTCACCGAGAACTTTGTGGACAGGATATTCTTGACTTTCACACATATCAGCTTCTAACACAGTAGTAGAACCATCAGAACTGTCTGTAATAGTGAAAGTAACACTCCAATCATACAAGGAAGACGCTGAAGAAGCAGTATTCATAACAACTGCAACTAGATTATATTCTCCTGTAGATAGAGTTTCAGTAACATCACCGCCAATAAATCCATATCTGTCGTCGTTGACTTCCTCAACATTTTCATCGCCTTCATTTGAAGCGTCACTTGCTGGAGACAGGTAGTAGTCGAATAATGTGATATCATGAACTGTAGTAGCAGAACCATAGATAGAATCTAGGTTGTTACCGCTAAATTCATCTTCAGCATCTGAACCTGCAATCAATCTTTCACAGGTACCTCCAATTGCAGTACATCCTTCGGCACCGTAAACTGTGTATGATTCAATTTCAACAGATACAGAGTAATCTCCATCTACTGGAGGCGTTAATGTCATTATTGACTCGCCAACAAGAGGAACTGAGTTGTTACCATTTTCATCTGCACCAATTAGCATTCTTACATCGCTTGCTGAATTTCCGTTACCGTCATCGGAGATTTCAACTGTTCTTTCATCACCAAGTATCTCAGTAAGATAAGTAGAACTTTGTACTGAACCGCCTGAAACGGTAACAGCAACTGTAGTATTTCTAATGTTCATGAAACTCATAGAACCTGCAAGGTTTACTGTCAATTTGAAATCAACATTGTCTGTTCCATCGATTGCTCCATTGACCTCATCACCATTTGAGTCTAGCCAGGTCAAGTCAACTTCAATATCATGCCAATCTTTAACTAGCACTGGGAAAGAAATCTCATCGTTTCCTGGATCACCAAGAACTTGTGAAGTCACTTTAACTTCTACAAAATAACTTCCTGCATAAGGAGTCCATTGAATTACACTTCCGGATGTTGTCACTAAAGTAGACTCGCCTCCATCAATAAATTCACCAGGAGTTAAGACTGAATTCTGACATGAATTAGAACAAACAGCTTTGTCGTTTGCCCAAGATAATTCATTGCCGTTTAAGTCTTTAGCAACATCACCACGCTCGCCACCATCTGATTCATAAACGGTTACTTGATACTGCATATTAGTTAAATCAGCATCACCGCTATTTCTCAAATATGCTTTGAAGTTGACTGTTTCGCCAGCCAACATCACATTGGTAGGATCGTCACCTGCATATAGTGTCTCTCTAGGTGAAGTAACATACACAACTTCTGGGTCTGCGCCAGACCTTGCACTTGTTTCTTCAAATTCATTTTGCTCTTGTAACTCGTACACATCGATACTGGATAAAACACTAGCCAGCATCAAGATGACGAGAATCATTGGGGTCATTTTTCTCATAAGTATACCTCCGACGGTTCGGTATCCTCACCCACGCCAAAGGTCGTATTTATACTATAGGAAGGATTTATTCCACTCTCAGCAACACATTTTCACTTTAAAATGCCACTATGTGAATCATTTAGTAACCTAATTGGAGTATAGTTTTTGTATCAATGGCAAAAATAAATTTTCATACCTTTTTCAGATAAAATATTTCTCAAATATCCCTAAATTTCTACTAAAAAAGGCGATTTGAATAATTGTTTAATCAAAATCCCTAATTAAAACACAATCAAGGCTTTACGATTCTCTTAATGCAGCCGAAGGTGGTACTTTTGTCGCCCTTCGAATAGGTTCTGCAGTAGCTAACATGACCAATAACCATCCTCCGAAGACTATCATCAAAATAGTATTCCACGGCAAGGTAAATGCAGCACCTTGGTCTTGCCAAAATGCAACATAGAGAGCACGATGAAAACCAATTGCGATTAGAACACCATTGATTATTCCAAGCACTGCAACCCATGAAACCTCAATTAGGAATGAAAGCATTACCATGCTCTTGCGATAGCCAAGCGCTCGTAATATACCGATTGTTTTTCGACGTTCGGATACCGAGCGTACCGTTACTACGCCAATGCCGCCTATTCCTACTATCAAACCCAGAGCCAAGTAAGCTTCAAAAATCCCTAGAATCGCAATAACGAGTGATTGTATAAGCATTACATCATCAGATATTACAGAAACGGAGACTCCTTCACTATTGAGTTCTTCTTCCAATTCTTCAGCCAATTGTGCAGCTGCTATTCGGACATCTGCTGGTTTACCAGTTGCTGAAAACGTTCTTATCCCTGAATCATCAAAATCATTTGAGGGTGTTGCCGAATCA
>JAKUNX010000118.1 GCA_022451835.1 Candidatus Poseidoniaceae archaeon | reverse complement strand
TTGGCCACATACCTGTAGGTCGGAAACCAAGTTTATCTTCGAACAAATCCATTCCAGTAATCAAATGATTTTGCACATCCTCAGGCCATGATTCCTTGTTGACGCGAATACCATCTTCCATGGTCCAGCCATCCATCATTAGTAATGGCATAATTGGGTGATAATATGGCGTAGTTGTCAATTCTACTTGGCCTTGTGCGGCAAGTTGGCTGTACATTGGCAGTACGTTTGCCATGTGAGCGTGTTGCCTATCAATGACGTACATCAAGTCATCATGAGTATACTGGCCTGCCTGCATGAATAGGTCAATCAAACCTTGATCACGGTGGCTTGCATCATATTCGCCTAAGACGTAATCTGGGGAGAATTGATATAGATACCATAGCACTTGAAGGTCGAGATAATCTTGTTCTGAAAGCAGAGTGTCGCTCATGATTGTTGCAGGCTTTAGATTATGCAATGTCATATCATAGAGTTCTGAGTAGCGGCTACTTGAAGGATACAACCATGATTGGATATGTCCTGTTTCAGAGACATTGTAAATCCAGCCACTGTTCCAGAAAGATTGGAATTGCATAGTGTGCAATTCTAAAGCGGTTGCATTAGGGTAGCCGCCTTCTGGCCACGGCCTCTTAGCCATGTCCGTATGGTCATCTAGAGGTTCATTTTCATAATAATCAACTAATTGTTCGATAAATGAAGGAACGAGATTATAGGTGACTTTGGTGCCAGTTTGTGCAAGAATCCCTGGAGAGTCAACGTATTCTGTCATAGCGTGAACTCTTACCCAAGGCATTTCGTAAGTATTGGTTAATTTGTTCTTGTAGTATGGTTGGTGTTGGTGGAAAATTATTGCAAGGTTCAGTGCATCTTCGACTTTTTCAGCCCCTGATGTTTCGAAAACTGGTAATGAGTTTGGTGATGTTGCGTTATTGATATTGTCTATGTGATAAAAGTGTGTGAAGGTTTCCGCACCATTTGAACTACTTGGGTTGTCAGTAGGGAATGATGTCCACACATGTCCTTCATTTTGCCATTGAGCATACACCATGAACTGAACAGTAGTTGGGCTGCCAATTACCGACCATGGGATTGCCATTTCAGTTACAGGATTATCCGCCCAGCCAGTGTATATTTGAGAGGTATCTAGAGTTCCTTGATCTGCCCAAGAAGTCCCGTCATAAGAGAAATATTGATTGTAATTTGAGTCTTCAAGAGCGAGGCCGTAATCTGCAGCAAATGGTAATGTATGAGCAAAATTCCAATCTTTACTCAGCACTGAACCGCTCTCGCTGGTATTGAAGTAAACAAATAGATCTGCGCCATTAGACAATGATGCCCAATCTGTGCCGGTCCAACCGATATAGAAGTTGGTTGAATCCCATGTTACATGGAGGGAAACTCCGTGACTATCGGTGGCTAATTCGGTGTCCGTGGACCACTCAGAAACATCCCCATCGACATTGATTGTTTCGGGCGTTGTTGCTGATACGAATCCCATTCCTGCTTGTAAACAAAATAACGTCACTAAGAAGATGGCTGTGGTTCTCATCGGTTTCGGCTGAATGTGATAACTTGAAAGGGTTTATTGTCAGCCGTATCTTTATGGGAAAGGAAGTTGGTGTTCTTTGTCACTTGACTTCCTTGCCTACTGGAAAAATATCGGATAGTAAGAAATTCTTACATTATCTCAAAGAAAATAACTACTCGAAATGGCAATTTTTACCATTAACTCCGCCGGATGAGCATAACTCTCCTTATGCTTCACCGTCAGCTTTCGCCGGACATTATGGAATTTGTTCCTCGGACATTGTCGGGGACTTAGCTGCAGAATCATATTGGTTGGATGATTGGGCTTTATTTGCGACAATTACAGAACAATTTCCGGGCAAAAACTGGACAGAATGGCCGGATGATTTGCGGAATAGAAAGCCCGAGTCATTGGCTAAATGGCGCGAGAAAATCTCACCAGAAATTACTCGACAAGGCATATTTCAGCATGAATGGTTATCGATGAAGCAGCAAGCTAATGAAATGGGAATAGAATTGATTGGAGATTTGCCAATATTTATTTCTCATCACTCCGCAGATGTTTGGGCTAATCCTGAGTTATTCCAGTTAGATGACAATGGCTTGCCGACAGTTGTTGCTGGAGTTCCACCGGATTACTTTAGCGAAACTGGCCAAAAATGGAATACTGTATTGTATAATTGGGAAGAGCATGAAAAGACCGATTGGCATTGGTGGCGCGAGCGAATGGCTCGCATGCTAAGGCTCTTCGACATAGTTAGAATCGATCATTTTAGAGGATTCCATTCTGCTTGGGCTGTTCCAAGAGAAGCCGAAGACGGGGTTATCGGTGTTTGGCAAGATGCGCCAAAGGCGAAAATAATCAGTGAATTAGTTGATGTTGCTGGCGATGAAGAGAGAATAATCGCTGAAGATTTAGGTATTATTCCACAACAAGTTGTTGATTTACGATTACAGTTTAATTTGCGCGGCATGGCAATTCTACAGTTTGGATTCGGAGAAGATGCTGATAAGAGCCCACATCATCCAGACAATATCAGCGCTATGCAAGTTGTTTACACAGGAACTCATGATAATGACACAATTCTTGGTTGGTGGGCTTCAGCAGACCAATTGACAAAGTCAAATGTTACTTCAATCACTGGCGAAACTGACGATGTTGCAGGCTCGATTATTGAATTAGCAAAGAACTGCATCTCGCCGCTTTGTATAATTCCACTTCAAGATATTTTGAGACTTGATTCCTCGGGTCGAATGAATGTACCTGGTGTTGAAAAAGGAAATTGGCAATGGCGATTTGCTTGGAATGACCTAAACTAATGATGTTTATTCGTTTGGGGGCATAATCATAACCCCCCTTAGTAACCGATTGAAAGAATGGGGCTAGTTGGGTACTTTACTGCAGAAATCGGATTATGGTCAGAATTACATACTTATTCTGGTGGATTAGGTGTTTTAGCTGGAGATCATGTTAAGTCTGCTGCTGATGCTGAAATTGACTTAGTTGCGATAACTTTGCTATACAGAGAAGGATACGGTAGGCAACATATCGATTCTGATGGCAATCAGACCGAGAGCTTTGGCGCGATTGATCCAGCTGACCATTTGATTGACACTGGACTGGATTTAGCTTTACCTCTTGATGGTGGAACTTTATACTCAAGGATTTGGAAAGTTGAGGTGGTCGGAGTTACCGGACACATCGTTCCAGTATACTTCCTTGACACCCACCACCCTAAGAATTCTGAATATCACCAACGCCTTGGTGCTAGATTGTATGGCGGTAATGATGATGTCAGAATTAGACAAGAGTACTTGCTTGGAGTAGGCGGTGTTAGGTTATTGAATACCTTGAGAAAGGACTTCTCTGGATTACACCTCAATGAAGGTCATTGTACCTTTGCGCTGTTAGAATTACTCAAACAAGGCTGGAGTAGAGAAGATCTAAGTAAGAAAATTTTGTTCACAACTCACACTCCAGTTCCCGCTGGTCATGACCGCTTTGAATGGGATGATGTCAATGAAGTGCTAGGCGACTTAATGCCAGACGATGTGATTGAATTGGTAAAATCTGTTGGCGACCCTGAAGATGGTGCTCGTTGCTCGATGTCCCATCTTGCAGTTGCTTTGGCAGAACAAGTCAATGCTGTGTCAAATCTAAACGCTCAGGTAGCATCGACTATGTTCGACAATTATCACATCCATCCGCTTACCAATGGAGTGCACCATATTACTTGGACTTCGCCAACAATGGCTGAATTATACGATGGTAAATTGCCTGGTTGGAAGCAAGACCCGACTCAACTAGGTTATGCAGGGACATTGTCAGATGAAGAATTACTGGCGGCGAGAAGTAAAAATCGACGAATATTTCGAGAATTGGTGAAGGTTTCTACTGGAGTTGAACTTGAAGAAGACCGATTGACAATTGGTTTTGCTCGACGTTTTGCAACCTACAAAAGAGCAAATTTAGTATTCAAAAATTTAGCTCGGCTAAGTGAAATTGGTGGAGGTAAAATTCAGTTTGTATTCTCCGGTAAAGCCCATCCTAGAGATGAAGGGGGTAAGCAATTAATCAGAGATATTTACGGCAGTGCTAAGAATTTGGAACAAGAAATACCTGTGGCATTCCTAGAAAATTATGACATGGATACCGGTCTGGCAATTACCAGCGGTGTTGATATTTGGCTCAACAACCCAATTCGGCCAATGGAGGCATCTGGAACTTCGGGAATGAAAGCAGCAATGAATGGTGTACCAAATTGCTCAATTTTAGATGGTTGGTGGCCTGAAGGATGTCAGCATGGCGTCAATGGCTGGGCAATTGGTGAATCAGAAGATGACCGAGATGATGATAGAGATGCTGAAAATATTTACTCAGTCCTTGAACATCATGTCATCCCTACATGGGAAAAGGGTGGCTCGGCTTGGGCCAATATTATGCGTTCAAGTATTGCGACCTCAGCGAGATTTACTGGCGCTAGAATGATTGCTGAATACAAGCGATTTTACGACGCTTTTGAATGATTATTTCTTGCGCATCGTTGTAAAAAATAGTATTACCAAGCCACAAAATACTGCGACTGCAAGTCCGTTTCTAACAAAGTCTACCAATGAGGATTTTTCTTCTGCATCGGTAACTATTTG
>JAKUNX010000117.1 GCA_022451835.1 Candidatus Poseidoniaceae archaeon | reverse complement strand
ACCGCAAGACCTTCATTAGCAGCTAAATTTACTCTTAGATAGTCGTAATCATCGGTGGTAGGAACCAACTCTCCAGTACCTGTGATTTGACCGGAAAAAATGATATTCGGCACGGCGTTTGGATTCGACAAATCATCCGGTAAATCTCCGCTGGACATCCCAAAGTCATTCTGATTCGCACCAACAGCTTGAACTCCGGTTAAACCAGCCGATAACGCAGTAATAAAGAACATCAAAAATAAAGTGACACTTCTCAACTTTGCAAAATTTTGTTTGGAAACTTTTTGTTCCATAATACTGCGAAGTTGTATTAGTTTATGATACTCTCCCTTGAATTTGGAAAGTTAAATTGCGGTAGGGGCGACATGTCCATCATTTTTGTCATCAGGCTTCCTAACTCTCGACCATACTCCACCCATCAACTGGTCATGGCATTGTTGACAATAGTGAAATCTTCTGTATGCTTCTCTAAATGAATATGCTTTCTTACCCGTAGCAACTAGGTATCCTTCGGGAGATAATCGAGAAACTATCTCTCCAACTTTCCCACACCCAGGAAAATCGCATACAGTTTCCGCCGCCATAATAATCCCAACTACTGATTCCACTTTAATGGTCGCATATTACGAGTCAAAAACAAAATTATTCCTCATTTGGTTCAATTACTACTAATGGAATATTTGCTTCAATAGATTGACCTTCGTCACAATTAACAGAGGTAACAGTTCCAGAAACTGGTGCTTGAATTTCATTCTGCATTTTCATTGCTTCAAGAATCAAAATAACTTGTCCTTCAGAAACTTCTTGGCCGACTTCTACTTCAATGGTGACAATTTTTCCAGGAATATTAGCAGATACTGTACCAGATTTCTTTTTCTTTCCACTACCAGATCTCTTCTTCTTTACCACAGGGCCGGAATCTGGAATTTCAATTTCAAAAGTTGTATCTTCAACGGTAGCGTGCCACTTGCCATCATCAGATACATCTACCGAAACTTCGTATTCAATGCCATTAACGATTACTTTTTTTATTTCGGTCATCTTTTCATCTCCACGGGGATCTTGCTGAATTTCTGTTCATCAGAGAATTTAATCCCATATTCATTCTAATGTGATCTTGAGTCCATGCTGAACCATGTTTCCTACCAACTTGAGAGCTGTCGTCACCTTGATTCTCTACAATGGATAAAACAGCACATATTGCTGCAATTCTCAAAGTAGCTTCATCTGTCATAACAAGTCCTCACAATGGAATATTACCATGCTTTCTCGCAGGTCTTAACTCTTCTTTATCCATCAACATTTCAAGTGCACGTGCAAGCTTAGTTCTGGTTTCACTAGGTTCTATCACATCATCAATATAACCTAGTGCGGCTGCTTTGTATGGGTTAGCAAATTTTTCATTGAAGTCCTCTGTTAGTCTAATTCTTTCCTGTTCAGGATTTCTTGCACCTTTCAGTCTCCGTCGATGAATTATTTCTACTGCACCATCCGCTCCCATTACCGCTAATTCAGCAGATGGCCAAGCAACATTGTAGTCTCCACGAATATGTTTTGAGGACATTACATCGTAAGCTCCACCGTATGCTTTACGCATAATAACAGTCAATTTTGGCACAGTTGCTTCAGCAAAAGCATAGAGCAACTTAGCACCGTGGCGGATTATTCCTCCCCACTCTTGATTAGTACCAGGTAAGAATCCAGGTACGTCTTCGAAAGTAATTAGCGGGATGTTGAAAGCGTCACAAAATCTAACGAATCTTGCTGCTTTATCGCTAGCATCAATATCCAAACATCCTGCTAAGATCTTAGGTTGATTGGCCACAACTCCAACGGTGTGTCCATTTAGGTGGCCAAATCCAATTACAATATTTTGTGCCCAATCCGCTTGAACTTCCATAAATCCATTATCATCGAGAACTTCAGAAATCACATCGACTACATCGTATGGTTTATTTGATTCATCAGGAATTATCGTGTCAAGTTTATCACACGCTCTATTTGCCGAGTCAGAGGTTTTCTTGATCGGTGCTTTTTCTAAGTTATTTGATGGTAACATATCACATAAATCTCTAGCTAATTGGATTGCTGATTCATCATCTTCAGCAGTAAAATGCGAAACACCAGAACGACTTCCATGAGTCATCGCACCCCCCAGGTCTTCAAATGAGACTACTTCATTAGTGACGGTTTTGATAACCTCAGGACCAGTGATGAACATGTGAGCAGTTTGATCAACCATTATTACAAAATCAGTTATTGCCGGAGAGTAAACTGCTCCCCCAGCACATGGCCCCATAATAACAGAAATTTGTGGGACAACACCCGATGCTCTTACATTTCGAAAGAAAATTTCTGCATAGCTGCCTAATGATGCTACTCCCTCTTGTATACGTGCTCCTCCACTATCATTCAATCCAATTACTGGTTTGCCTGTTTTTAGTGCCATATCAAGAACTTTACAAATTTTCAGTCCATGCATTTCACCTAAAGAGCCACCGTATACTGTGAAATCTTGTGCGAAAGCAAAAACTTCTCTACCATTGATACAACCATGGCCAGTTACAACTCCATCGCCTGGAATAACATTCTTATCCATGTCAAAATCTCTACATCTGTGTTCTACAAGCGCATCAATTTCTTGGAAAGTACCATCATCAAGTAGAATTTCTAATCTCTCTCTTGCCGTTAATTTGCCTCGGTTGTGCTGAGCATCAACACGGTTTTGCCCACCTCCGGCTTCACTTTGCGCCTTCCGGTTTCTAAGGTCTCGAAGTCTTTCCTCAGTTGTAGGCATGTCTTCCCCGGCATTATGTACCTCAAGGCCGCCTTTATTGATTACCGTGTTTATTAGGTCTGAACAACTATGATTTGGTCTAAAATTATGTTAGCAACACGTAAACAAGGGTTGTCTTGATAGGTAAGGAACGGTTAGACTAATCATGGGCCAAAACTTGCGCATTGTCATCGCTAAACCGGGCTTGGATGGTCATGACCGAGGTGCTAAGGTTGTTGCACGTACTCTTAGAGACGCAGGCCATGAGGTAATTTACACCGGTCTTAGAAGAACAGCGATGCAAATTGTTGAAACAGTAAGAGATGAAGATGCTAAATTTTTGGGTCTCTCGTCGTTATCTGGTGCACATAATCATTTATTCCCAAGAGTGTGTCAATTGTTAATCGAAGAAGGACTCAATGATGTGATTGTATTTGGTGGAGGAATTATTCCTGAAGATGACCGTTCTGTTTTGCATGAGAGTGGAATAAGAGCTATTTTTGGTCCGGGTACGCCGACAAATGAAGTTCTTGAATTTATTGATACTGCATCTAAAATGACTGACGTGGGAGTTGGCGCAGAAAATAAATGGTATTGGGAATCAACCGCTTGAGGTGAATATTTGGATTTAGACCTGATTGAGGAGGCTATCGGTGGTAGTCGCAGGTCACTTGCTAGGACACTGAGCCTTATTGAGAATGGTGAGATAAATATTGAACAAATACGTCAAGTTTTGAATATAGAAGCAAACCCAAGTGGTTCAAAAAACTGGAATTCTCTTGCGATAACAGGAGCGCCTGGGGTTGGAAAGTCATGTTTAATCGATAAACTATTGAGTATTTGGGCAAATTCTGGTTTGAAAATAGCCTTACTGGCGATTGATCCTTCATCTCCAAGAACCGGTGGAGCATTGCTTGGAGACAGGGTGCGAATTACTTCAGTGGATGATGAAGAGATAAAAAATAAAATTTACATTAGGTCCATTGCGACTAGGAAATCCTCAGGCAATGTTCCTCTGATCGTTGCTGATATGATTGAATTCTTACATATCGCAAAGTGGGATAGAGTGATTATCGAAACAGTTGGCTCAGGGCAGTCAGAAGTTAGGTGTGCAGCAATTGCAGATAGAATTGTGGTGATTGAAGGTCCAGCCCGTGGTGACGGTGTACAAGCAGAAAAGGCTGGTTTACTTGAATTGGCAGATGCAGTCATAGTAAACAAATCTGATTTGAGCGGAGCAGAAAAACATGCAGAAGAATTGCAAGAATCATTCGAATTAGGCTTGGGAGATACGCCTCCAGTTTTACTTACATCCGCAATAAATGAAACAGGAATTACTGAGGCTGCGAACGTATTGCTAAATTTAGCAGATTCAGGTCGTTCTGTAAGAGCGAGGTGGCGTGAAAGGCTATTGGCACATTATGAGCGCAAGTTACTAGAGTCTCCAAAATTAGACGATATTCTCTCTTCGTTGGCGGTAGGTTCAATTTCTATTGATGAAGCCATCAAGTCATTAGGTGGTAGTTGAATGAGTGAACAAGTTGAGTTAACAAATCCCGTTGATTTGTCAGTAGGAGGCATGAGCGGCCATATTTTTAGAAGATTCTTTCATCTCATAATGTGTGTACTTCCATTCATTTATTTCGAGTATGGAGAACAATTTGCAGATTCAGTGGGTATGAGTTTAGATGAGGTTGTTGCGAGTATTGTAATTATTGCAGTAGTTGGAGAAGGGATAAGATTGAAGTTGGGTTTCACAGTCTTTGGTCAAAGAGAATATGAATCAAAGCAGGTATCAGCACTTGCTTGGGGAGCATTAGCAATAGGTTTAGTTTTCTTGATCACTCCAACAAAGGAATACGCTTATCCGCTAATTTTCTGTTGACATTTGGTGACCCTTTCATGGGTGAATTGCGCAGAAAAGGCATGGAATCAA
>JAKUNX010000116.1 GCA_022451835.1 Candidatus Poseidoniaceae archaeon | reverse complement strand
CAATACGGTGGGTAAGAATTCTGGATGGTTTGTTAATACTGCTCCATTGGAATATGCAACTTCCATGCCAGTTACGGATGATGTAAATTCATAGGTTAGTCTTGAAATGTGTAAAATCCATGCTGATGCTACAATACTATAGTCAGTTTGTCCATTGTTGGCAATCAAATCAACAGAATAACTTGAGGGATGAGTACCCTGTCTCCATGCTTCTAAAATCTGAGCTTCACTCCTGCCAGAAAAAGTATTCCATGGCAATAAAGTAGATATCCAGCCACTGGCAGTAGTATCAATACCTAAACATCTTTCAGCACCATCATGAGTTAATTCGATCATTCCAGATGCGCCACTTAATCGGTAAACTCTAATTGGATGGCCTTCAAGAACAGAGATTTGATGACTGCCAATATCAGTCGAAAATTGATAAAATGGAGAATTAAACTCAGAAGTTTGGTTAAATGAGGTATAACTGGAAAAATTCCATTGCGAACTATATCCAGCGATCTGTGTGACAATAGAATCAATTGTATCAGAATTATAGGTCTCAAACAGGTGTGACATTCCAGATGAGAATCCTGTGTCATGTGCTGGAACAAGCCCTGCTCCAATGCTGTTAGAGTTTGAGTTATTGTTATGCCAATATACTAAAACATCCTTGTCTATGTCAATTATAGGTGAGCCAGATATCCCCGCTGGAGGCCATGAAATAGATTCTGTTGAGCCACTAGGTATTGAGATTCCACCACCTTTCCAAGTTGCAGTTGCAATAGAATCACTTGGATTTGTTAACTCTAGGTAACCAGTCATTTCAGGGGTCAAAAATTCTGTTCCAAGATATGAACCTGAATTAGATTTTAGATTGATTATACCACTGTTGCCGGTAGTCTCGGTAAGGAGTATCAAGCGAGAAGGTGAACTTGAAGTAATTTTCACAATTGATGCTTCTAGTAATGATATAGTTGTAGTCCAAGATGTGCCTACTCTAGTGTCATCACTGCTCATAACTATGTTTTCTGTTTCAACACCACTTATTGTTGTTGATATCAAATTAGCATCCTGGCTAATCACGTTAACAATTGAATCACCTGATGGCAATGGTATTGTCCATGATCTACCTGTGTCATCAGTCTTACTTGGGTTATCAGGAGTGATTAATGCACCTCCACCCTGTCCGGCACTTGCAATAATAGCTAATTCGTGTGTTGATTCCATTTTCAAATTAGTTAACGCATTTGTGTCAATGGTTAGCGATTGATCGATATTCATTTCAATAGTATCAAACAGTGAGTCATCAATCATCAATTTGATTTTTATTGGCCCAAGTGGAGATGCTATACCTTGGACAGAAGCAATCTCTAAATTTTCGACCCAGTCTGGAACAGAGTAATAGAAAGGTCTAGTTGGACCAAGTCGTAAATCATCATAGCATATTGCAGTAGTTTTACTTTCAGGGTGTTTGATTTCGATATTATCATCAAAATCTAGTATGCCTTTCATGCGAAATGTGGTCTCATCAGACCAAGTTGAAGAATACCACATACCTCCTCTAGTACTATCCCATGTTAAACTTCCATCGATTGGTACTAATTCTAATTCTGTTGAATCACCAGGCATGCCATGTTCACTTAGAACTTCAGTTTGATGGGCTAATACCATCATTTGTGATGACATGTCATCTCGCTCTATCGAGCCTTCAAGTTCTTCAATGATGGGCATCATTGATACAAGCATTAAACCGATTATTGAAATGACTCCTCCAAACAATAGAACTGTTGCAATTGCTGCTGAAACAGCATCATCATTACGGGTTAGGTTTCGATTCATCACTCTACCATCACCTCATTTATGGAAACATCAAAGTAAACTGGTTGGCCGATGGAACTAACGCTTATTCCATCTGCTCCACTTGCTCTTTCAAATGGGGATAATCCAACAAAAGAATCAAGAGTCCCCGATGCCCTGTTTAGAGTATATTCAGTAAGCCAATTCTCATCATATTGAGGAGTAATTACCGGTGAAACTGAATTGGTCAACGAGTATCTTACATTGAAACATTGTCCCGAAAATGGATTTAATGAACCAGCAGAAATAATTTCAATTCCTAGGTGATTTGCACTCCCAAGACTACCGTTCACCTCAATATTGGTTAGGATAATCGATAATCTAACTCCTCCAGTAGCCAAGTCATCAAATTCAATTCTAGGGAATTTACTAATTTCCCAAGCAGAATCCGCAAAGTGTTCTATTCTAGCATTATTTACCAGGTAAATTTCATGCTCACCATTACCTAGACTAGTAATAACTCTCAAACCTGATATGGTATACTTCATGGTTTTGTGAATTTCTTCGTCATTGTCATTTAATACAGTGATTATGTACCACTCGTCAAGCGCTAAGTTATGAGTTACAACGCCGGTATTTGAGTCAATGTTGAATTCATTAATTCCATTTTCATCTTGAATAATCACCTTCTCAGCAGTAGAGTTTACACTTTCTACAGTAAAACTAGAACTTGTGTAATCATAAATATGAATAATGTCTGAAGCAGTTAAGTCAGCACTTATTGACCACAATTCAAGATTACTGACGCCTTGTAACATAGAACTTCTCATACTGAATTTGTGGCGAATTCCAGTGCCATCAGGTAAATCAGCCGCAACATCTATTCTATCTTCCAAACGATCTGCGATTCCATTTGCTGCATTCCAGTTTGTGTTGTCTTCAAAATCAGAAATGTAAGGGTTAAGAAATACCCAAACTCCCCCCATTATCGAAATTACCATTGCAAGCATCATTATGACACCTAAAACCTCGCTAACTGCGAACTCTTCTCCCCGCCTGTTAGACTGGTTGCGCAGTCTTCTAGCGGGTGCCATGGTTTGCTCATGCTTTGGTATCATTTATGCATTGACCTTGAAATACGATAATTTCACACAATCTTTGAGTGATTTTTTGTTTTGGTATGGTTTGATTCCAGTTCAGTTTTTCCTATGTAATGTGACATTTCAGGGCCATCTTGCAAAGATATGTGGATGTCGCCATCAAAAACATCTGCTATATGGTACAGCACAGTAGATTCTGCAAGGTGTGGAGAATTATTTTTTTCTGAAAGATGAGTCAATACAATACTACGCGTTGCTTTAGTACATACTTCAGCAAGGAATTGGCCTGTTTGATTATTAGAAAGGTGACCGCCTCTACCTCTTATTCGTTCCTTCAGTGAGAAAGGATAAGGTCCTGAATCTAATTTTTTCTCATCATAATTTGCTTCAATTGATATGTGCTCGCAGGCATATACGTGTCTTACAAGTTCATCAGTCCATGAACCTAAATCAGTTATTACTGCAGCTCTTTCGCCTTTGTAACTGGCTATAAATGCAACATTATCCGAACCAGAATGTGGCACTGGGACAGGCAAAACACTCAATTCTTCACCAATTTTAATCAAATCAAGTGAACCAAAATATGAAGTTAACTTAGGATCTAATCCTAATTCTAAAGCTGTTCTTTCGTTGGATAAAATTTGCATTTTCCATTTTCTTTGAGCAATGTTTGCTCCACCGCCATGGTCACCATGATGGTGGCTAATCAAAGCACAGTCAATTTCTTCAGGACTAATTCCAAGTAATCTCAATCTTTTTTCTAATTGAGCACCACTAAATCCTTGGTCAATAAGTACTTTCACTTCATCGGTCTCTAGTAAAGTCGAGTTGCCTCGACTACCAGTTCCTAAATGTGTGATTCGTAAAGTCATGCTAATATCCGACTGCGAGCGCGTAAAGGTATTGAATAAATCGCTCTGAGTGATGAAATTGAGCCTATTTTGAAAGGTCTTGGCTAGATATCGAGATGAAATGTTTGAGGTTTTGTCGGAACATCACTCCATCATGCTCTTAAGGGTAATCAGTGAGTCAGTAAGTGTGAAGCGTATGCTTTGCACGAGGTGAGCAAGTGCGTAGAAGTCAATCAACACTATTAACAACTCTTGCAGTAGTTATCAGTCTGCTTTTTATGTCTCAGTTTCCAACTATTTCCCCGGTATCCAATATTCATCCTGACGATACTGATCAAGAACGTCCCCCTACAACCGATTCAGATGGTGACGGAATTCCAGATGTCCACGAGAATTTGTTCACTGAATGGATAAATGGTACAGCAATCGATGGCCGAGGCTATGCAATGGAGGGTTTGGATAAGGACGATGCATCTGATGCAACTTTGGATTTAGATAAAGACGGTTTGAATGCTACAGAAGAGTATTGTTGGCCATATCCAGCAGATTGTACAGACCCAGGATTCTTGAGAGGTTTAACAGGAGTAGTAGATGGTGAGGGGATTCGCTCTTATCTTGACCCAAGAAAGTCAGATACTGATGGCGATGGAATGCCTGATGGTTATGAGGCATACATGTGTTTACGGATAGGTGGATTTGATGTCTTTGCTCAACGCTACCAATGTGAAGATTTTGACCCACTAAATGCTAGTGATGCAACAAAAGATCCTGATATGGATGGTTTTGATGTTAATAGAGATGGGATTATGAATCAAAATGAATGGTATACTTCTAGTGAAGAATATATTTACGGAGCGCCATCAAATCACACTACAGAACTTGATGGTTTATGGTGTACAGCAACATTACCAGAGGGCTCTCTTCTAACAAATTGGCCATTTATTCCGACCGGAATAAATGCAACTTTCCAAAATCTGTTACCAGCTTGTACAAATGCTGAGTCTCCAG
>JAKUNX010000115.1 GCA_022451835.1 Candidatus Poseidoniaceae archaeon | reverse complement strand
AACCACTCCAATGTCGACCGTCTTCAGTAACTCCTCCAACAGGTATAACTAATCTTTCACTTGATGGATGGGCAACATCTCCATCATCATCGGGACCTCCATCATTACCCGCTGCAGCAATTACTACTATACCTTGGTTTATCGCATCATCTGCAGCATCTCCAGAATCACGCCCCCCAAATATATTGAATGGAATTAATCCTGGTGCTCCTCCAAGCGATAGTGAGATGATTTGAACACCTTGTTCGACACACCAGTCTATTGCATCAGCAACAATACCATCATCGCCACTACCATCGCTTGATAATGCTTTAGCCACAACTAATTCGACTTTAGGCGCTACACCTTCTATCCAACCGTCAGCAACTAAAATTCCAGCCATACTTGTTCCATGTCCTTGGTCATCATAGGGCTGTTCTTGATTATTGACAAAATCACGCCATGCAACTAAGTTCATGTCATCAAAATCCTTGTGACTTGTATCAATTCCAGAATCAACAATACACACTCTTACACCAGAACCGTCCAATTTAGTAGCATCAGTTTGGATTAATTCAGTATATACTTCTTGAGATTCTAAAGCCCCATCTGATGGCCGGACTGCAAATGGATTGTTTTCAGAAAAAAGATTAGCCAAATATACAGTCGAAAAAACCAGAATCAGTGATATAACAACCATAAAGCCAACAAATTTTCTTGTTGATTGTTGATGTGACAACAAAGTGGCTTCAGGAATTACATCACTGGTCACAATATCTAATAATTCATCCATAAGAATCAACCAAATGCTTCAACTGCTTCAGTGAAGGTATCAGCAAACAGATTTGCATCTTCTTCAGTGTTATAAAAATAAGCAGATGCTCTTAGCGAACCGTTAGCATGACCACGAGCATTGAACCATGAGTGGACACAGTGTTGGCCACTTCTTACCATTACGCCAGCAGCTTCATCTAACAAGATTGCAATATCATGAGATGGTAAGTCACCCATCAAAATCGAACAAATTCCACCTCGATGACTCGCATCTTCAGGACCAATAATTTCGATAGCGTCAAGATGCTTTATTTTGTTAGTAATTATCTTGTTTAATTTTATTTCATGTTCATGAACTGCATTCATATCTAATTTTGATAGATAGTCGATTGCTTTGCCACTAGCGATCATACCGGCAAAATTACCTAGCCCGCCTTCAAATTTTGAAGGTGGTGCAGCCCATTTGATTGAATCATAATGAGAGGTTTCAACGGTTTGTCCTCCAGATTGAATCGAGCGAAGGGAATCTAGTAATTCATAGCGACCCCATAGACCACCCATGCCAGATGGGCCACACATCTTGTGAATTGAAAAAGAAATGAAGTCGATATCTAAATCCTGAACATCTACTCGCATATGTGGTGTTGATTGTGCACCATCAACAGCAATTAATGCATCATATTGATGAGTAATCTTAGCGATTTTCTTGATTGGTACTGAAATACCATCTAGATTTCCAATTTGGCTAATAGAGACCATTTTTAATCGGTCGCCAACCTCTTCGCAAAGTTGTTCAAAATTATCGAGATTGAATGTATTATCGGGATTAGATTCAACAATACGATGTTCAATTCCTTGCTCTTCAGCAAGTTGTATCCAAGGTACTAAGTTGGAATTATGTTCTCTATCACCAGTTATGATTACATCACCCTTATTCCAAGACAAACCTTTAGCAATTTGATTAATCGAATGAGTTGTGTTACGAGTAAATACTACTTCATTTACAGAATTTGCATTGATAAAATTAGCAATTGATTTTCTTGATTGGGATACCAAACGTGACACCTGTGTGCCATAACGATGAACAGACCTACCACCACATCCAGGATACATGTTGTAGTAATCACTAATTGACTTGATGACAGAATCAGGCTTCAACGTTACACAAGCATTGTCTAAGTATGCCGGTGAATTTTCACCTCTAAGTGTAGGGAAATCTTCCCTAAGATGTGAGAACATCACCAAGCCTCCGAATCAGGAATAGTATCAATGTATGGGATATTAGTGTTACAAGTTTGACAGTTAAATCTAGATGGGAATTCTTTTTCACATCCAGAGCAAATTGAGCCTATGATGCCACTAAAAGTTTCACAACCTTCATTTGAACATGGTACAGAGATTTGACCATCCATTTCCATTGTTAGTTTTACTGGAGCATCACATTCTGGGCATTTTGCATCTGTAGTGATGTTAAGTTGTCCTTGACTCATTTCAATTTCTGCTGTTAGTGCAGCTGAAGTACTAATTTTAGTAGCAGTGCCAAGCATTCTTTGCGGGTACCAGATTATCATCAAAAACAGTGGTATAATTATAATTCCAGTTAATACATGCACAAATAGTGTGAAGTATGCCTCATTGTTTCTCGATGCAACGAAGTTAACTCCACTCCACGCAGAAATGAAAGTTGCTGAAAACCACACAAACAACATTGAACCCCAGCCACCTAATGAGTGCTCATACATATCTCGCTCCATGATTCGAACATCTTCATGGACGTGATGAACTTGGACGTGTAAATCCCTTGTGTCACTAACTGCTTTCCAGAAAAAGTATGTGAAGAACACAACTACTAGCATAATCAGTGTACCATACATCATGTCTGATAGTGCCATATCGGTTGGCCAATCGGGATTGTTTTGGTGAAAAAATACATTGGCAAATACCATACCATTCCAAATCAACATCATCGTAATTGAGTGAATTCGCATAACTGGGAATTCAATCCATACAAAGTAGAGAAATACTACCCAAGCAACCACAGATAATAACATTTGAAAGAAGGAAAATGAACCGACTCCCATCAAACCATCCATGCCGGTGGATAGGGAATCACCTCCAGAAATTATATCGGTCGAAATAGACCCAAGTACAAAGGCAATAATACCAAAACCAAGCATCAAGTAATTTGCTTTCCTCCAATCATTCAATGCGAGTAAGATCATAAATTTCCATTGTTTTCTCAAATCATCAATTCTATTGAAAATTGGATGAATATCGCCAACTTTAACCTTTAATTCCATATCACGCAATCTAAATTGCATGCCATCTTCTGTCTCAGTTGACTCACCGGATGGCTCGGTCATGGCTAACGCTAGTCGAATCACCTTTGAGTATTTTCGCTAAATTGGTTGGCGATTTAATGGCGTGAATGTTAAACGGAGAATAACCACCGCACGGTTTAGGCCGAGATCGCATAGCCTGGTAGTGCGCGCGACTGGAAATCGCGTGGGATCTTCCCTCGGGGGTTCAAATCCCTCTCTCGGCGCCAAAAACTAATCTCAATAACCGCTTACTCTTCGGCTATGCTGTCGATTTGTAGTTCTTGTTTAATCAACTTTCTAGATTGTATTATTCCAATAATTCCGGCAAGAAGGAAAAGAATTCCTGAAAATATGGCTATTGCTTGTCCACTACCATTGTCTAAATTTTCTGTAAATTCTGGTAGCATTCGCTTCCAGTTGAGGATAGAAGCAAACGTCACTCCACCGCCTGCAGTGATCATTGAATATGGTAGTATTCGATATTGGGTAGAAATTGGCGATAAACTAACTAAAATTCCAGCAAAAACGATGAACATACTTGTAAAAATTAACGTCTTTGTAGTCTTACCGGCTTGGTTAAGCTCATTCCATGGGCCGCACATTTCTTCCATCTCATCATCATCTACTTCATCATCTCCTTCTTCCTCAATTACTTCATCGTAACATATTTGGTATAATTCGCCTAATTTTTGCTTCTCTTCGATCTCACAATCATCATCAGCACAATACTCCATTTGGAATGTGTCCAGACTTATGTACACGTTTTGTTTCATAATGGTCCCCCAAAAATCATCTGTGTCAATATTTGCGTTCAACCAATTATCGTCATACACCGCTATTGGTGCTAGGACCAAACCAAATACACACAACAGTATTATTGGTTTTTTAGATACGCTAGTGAATTTCTTGGGAACTACCTCTGCTCCTTCAATAGATACCTCATCCATTGTCGTGATGATTGCTAAATAATCACATTATATTTTTCCCGAATGGCATCGAATTGGGGAGTGTTCGCGACTGGAAATCGCGTGGGATCTTCCCACGGGAGTTCAAAGCTCCCTCTCGGTGCCCATCAAACAGTAATCAACTTATCATAAACCAAAATGCTCGGCTGTCATCATAAGTGAAAGGATCGTCAGACCATGAATATGATTGCGGCAATACGCCATATTGAACCAAACCCAAATCATAATGATAATCAGAATTTTCTGCCAAATTAAAATCAGGCGGACCGTATTGTCTTTCAGGATGTATTGCGACCCAATAAATTTCACCAGCATCTAAATCCACACCAGTGCCTAATGTTTCGTGATAGTAGTTATTTTGATTGTGGGTTTGAGGATTATGATGTGGTCCGTTATTGTGAGAATTATAACTCAAAAAATTACCTGGATGGCCTTGATTGTCATCATAAATTGCCACATAAACTCAACCATGCCAACCAGAAGTTCCTGTGTAAAAATACGTTATTTTGTCATAACTTCCTGAATCGGTTGCCAAAAATTGTTGATAAACAACATGGTCAGAATTGTGATTCAAAACAGTATCAGTCATGTATGACCCCCCAGTTAAAGTTCCTTGCATTATTGCGCTACCTGACTCTGGTGCTGAACATTGAATAAATCCGTTACTATCTATTTCCTCTACGTATTGACCTGTAGGACATGTTTGACCACTTGTAGCGAAATCTGTTCCATC
>JAKUNX010000114.1 GCA_022451835.1 Candidatus Poseidoniaceae archaeon | reverse complement strand
CTTCATTCAAAATGTGTAGATTATCTGAAACAAAGCGATGCTAAGGCTTCGGCTTACATTGTTCACCGATTAGATAAAGAAACATCAGGAATAATGCTATTGGCAAAAACCAAATCTGGCAAAGAATATCTCCAAGAACAATTTTCCAATCGTTCAGTTTATCGAACCTATCATGCCTTAGTTGAAGGAAAATTATCACCAAAATCTGGAACTGTTGAACAATATCTCATAGAAGATAAACATCTCAACATCAACCCAACATCTAAGACAAATAAACACGGCAAACTAGCAATAACCCATTGGGAAGCCCTATCTAATTATGAATCTTCAACCCTGGTTAGATTAATGATCGAAACCGGCCGTAGACATCAAATTCGCATGGCGATGAAATCAATAGGTCACCCGATAGTTGGCGACACTTTACATGGTGCAGAAGCAAACCCAGTTTCCCGAATATGCTTACATGCAACATCTCTGGAATTCCTTCATCCACAAAGCGATGAACCGATGCGGTTTGAGGCTAAACATAATTTTGCTAAATTATGATACAAACCATCAATTCAAATAGAGGACTTATTGAACTCTTGCCATCCAATCATAATTAGGTGAGGCCATGAGTGATGATCAAGATTGGATAACCGTGCGCGGCGCTCGAACCCACAACCTGAAAAATATCGATGTTAAATTACCACGAGGTAAATTCGTTGTAGTATCAGGAGTTTCAGGTTCCGGCAAGTCTAGTTTGGCTTTTGACACTCTATATGCTGAAGGCCAGAGAAGATATGTTGAGAGCCTCTCATCTTATGCTAGACAGTTTATCGGCCAGATGAAAAAAGCCGATTGTGATGGGATTGAGGGATTGTCGCCTGCCATTTCAATAGATCAAAAACAAGGTAGCCATAATCCACGTTCAACAGTTGCCACCGTAACAGAAATCCAAGATTACTTACGTTTACTATGGGCGAGAATCGGCAAACCACACTGCCCTACATGTGGTATAGAGGTCGCTCGCCGAACAGTTCAGGAAATAGTTGATGATATTTTATGGAATCTTGAAGAACATACTATCGCAGTTTGGTCTCCAGTAATTAGAGCAAGAAAAGGGACTCATCAAGATTTATTCAGGCAGTTAGTCGAACAAGGTTTTCTTAATGGTAAAGTAAATGGCCACGAAGCAGAATTCGAATCTCCACCAAATTTAGACAAAAACTTCCGCCACGATATCGATGTTAGAATTGATCGGTTTGTTTGCCGTAGAAAATCCCGACAGAGACTTACTGAAGCCGTAGAAGCAGCTCTTAAATTGGGCGGAGGAGCCCTTGCAATCGAGAGTTTGAAACAACCTTCTGAAAATTTATCACTACCAAAAGGCAGCAAGTCAAGAGACCACAAAGCGGGCGAGATTATCTCATGGTCAGAAGACTTTGCTTGTCCAGAACACGGCGCATTTATGCCCGAACTATCTCCTAGAGTATTTTCATTTAATTCTCCACTCGGTGCTTGTAGCAGTTGCCAAGGTTTAGGCGTACAAAGACAATTCAATGTTGAATTAGTAGTTGATTATGAAATGTCCATTAGTAATGGATGTGTTAGGCCATGGAAGCGCTCAATGTCACCATCTTGGTATCGTAGATTGCTTGAGCAAGTTGCAGAACACTACAGCATACCATCACACGTACCATTCAAATTACTATCAGATGATGAGCAAGATATTCTATTACATGGTTCTGGATCTACCGTAATTAATTTTCATTTTGAATCAGATAACGGGTCAGTTTACAAAATGAATCGTCCCTGGGAGGGCATTATTCCAAGACTTGAGAAAACCTATACTGAAACCTCATCAGACAGAACTAGGAGTCGGTTGATTAATTGCATGACAGATTTGCCGTGTGCTGATTGTAATGGTGAGAAATTAAACGCAGCAGCTAGACATGTAACCGTGGGGGGAATTAGACTTCCAGAGGTTTCTTCTTGTTCTATTCATGATAGTTTGGAGTTAGTCAAAGCATGGCGTCCGGAAAATATGAACGGTCCGCCAGAAATGTATGCCGACCAATTAGAGATACTGGATGAAAAGAGCCTATTTATTGGCAACGAGATCCTTAAAGAAATAGAAAGTAGACTTGATTTCCTTAACAGCGTTGGACTTGATTACCTTACCTTAGACAGAAAAGCTAACACCTTATCTGGTGGTGAAAGTCAAAGAATTAGATTGGCAACCCAAATTGGTAGCAGGCTGACAGGAGTTATGTACGTCCTTGACGAACCATCAATTGGACTGCATCAAAGAGACAATTCACGACTACTTGCAACACTTAGAGAATTAAGCGATTTAGGAAATACCCTAATTGTAGTTGAACACGATGAAGACACATTAAGGCAAGCAGATTGGCTCTGTGACTTAGGCCCTGGAGCGGGATTAGAAGGCGGAATTGTTGTTGCGAATGGGCCACCAGAAGAAGTAATGGAGTCCGAAGAATCTATCACAGGAGCCTACTTAAGTGGCAGAAAAGCCATAGAACCCCCACTCAAAAGAAAGAAACCAACTAAAGATAAGATTAAAATTAAAGGCGCCAAACATAATAATTTACAATCGATAAATGTTGAATTCCCACTAGGCTGCATGACGTCTGTTACTGGGGTTTCAGGGTCTGGAAAATCCTCTCTCGTGTCAGGAATTCTCGCACCAATATTACAACGCTCATTACACAATGCAGATACTTCACCTGGAAAGCATAAGAGTGTTGAAGGTATTGAGAAAATAGACAAAGCGATCATCATAGACCAATCTCCAATTGGTCGAACTCCTCGTTCCAATCCAGCAACTTACACCAAAGTATTCGATGAAATTAGGAAATTGTTTGCCCAAACAACATTGTCGAAAGAACGAGGGTACACTCCAGGAAACTTCAGTTTCAATGTTAAAGGCGGTAGATGTGAAGCATGTAGTGGAGCAGGCTCGATAAAATTGGAAATGAACTTCTTACCGGATGTTTGGATAACGTGTGATGTTTGTGAAGGTAAAAGATACACTAGAGAATGTCTTGAAGTGACATGGAAAGGTAAAACCATTCATGATGTCCTCGAGATGCCAATCGGTGAAGCGGCCAAATTCTTTGAAAATCATAAAAAAATTCATCGAACTTTGGATACACTATGTGCTGTAGGGCTATCTTATGTTAGACTCGGCCAACCTGCCACAACATTATCTGGCGGTGAAGCGCAAAGAGTAAAACTCGCTAGCGAACTACGCAGACCTCCAAATAAACACACAGTTTACATCCTTGACGAGCCAACAACTGGTTTAGCACTTTCAGATGTCCAAATGCTGATTGATGTGTTGTTAGAATTACGTGGTAAAGGGCATACAGTGATAGTCATCGAACACCACCTAGATGTAGTCAAATCTAGTGACTGGGTCATCGATTTAGGTCCTGAAGGCGGAGACCGAGGCGGACAACTAATTGGATGCGGAACTCCAGAGAAAATCGCCGATAATATACACAGTTTTACTGGCCAATATCTCAAAGAAATGCTTTGACATTTTTCCGTATTGTTCAAAGAGCGTATTGGCCGCCATCAATATGACCCCCCGTAGGCGACCGCGATGCAAATTACTCGAGTTGAAGCAACACCCAAGTCAGGTGAAGGACTTAGAGATGTAAGAGGTGACGTGGTTAGACGCAGACTAAAAGCCGATCACAACATAAATTTAGATCAAGTTAGAAGTATAGTCGGATTCCTAATTAATTCAGATATTGATTCTAATTCTATATCGGAAAGGGCTGATGATTTATTTGCCGATCCAATCATTGAATATTCGACAACAAATCAAACATTTCTTCAATCAAAAGAGATTTTTGAAACAAAACCAGAGATTGTAATTTCAGTCGGCTTCAAGCCGGGAGTCACAGACAATCCTGGTAAAGCTGCACTAGATGGTTTCAGAACTATTTTTCCAAATGCAAGTATTGATTCAGACATTTCTACTTACATTACCTATGCTTTCTACGGAGTGAATGGCCAAGCGACACCAGAATTCATCGCATCAAAATTATACAACAATCTAATTGAAAGAGCAGTAGTTTCGGATAGCGAAATGTGTCAACAAAATAATTGGCCAATGATAGAATATCCAGAAAAACCCCCACAAGAATTCAAACAACCAGCGCATATTGATTTAGAAATAGGCGATGATGAACTTATTGAAATTTCAGAAACCGGCCTCTTAGCTCTAAACCTCGAAGAGATGAAAGCCATTCAATCACACTATCGCGATGAATCAATACAAAATTTACGGCGCGGCGCTGGTATTGTTGAAAACAAGCCAACTGACGTAGAACTAGAATGTCTAGCACAAACATGGAGCGAACACTGTAAGCACAAGATATTCGCATCAAAAATCCATCACAAAGATTTGGAAACTGGTGAAGATTCAGTTGTAGATTCAATTTTCAAAACCCATATCATGAAACCAACACATGATATGCAAAAAGAGGTAGATTGGTTACTCTCAGTATTCCACGACAACTCAGGAGTTATTGCTTGGGATGACGAATGGAGTGTATGCATGAAAGCAGAAACACACAACTCTCCCTCTGCATTAGATCCCTATGGAGGGGCAATGACTGGTATTGTTGGAGTCAACAGAGACATATTAGGAACCGGACTTGGCGCAAGACCAATCGCTAATACTGATGTGTTCTGCTTCGGCCCACCCGATTGGGAAGGGGAAATTCCAGATAATTTATTTCACCCATCTAGAGTATTACGTGGAGTCCATTCAGGTGTTAGAGTAGGGGGTAA
>JAKUNX010000113.1 GCA_022451835.1 Candidatus Poseidoniaceae archaeon | reverse complement strand
CCATCAGGAGCAGTGGAAATTGCCCCATGCAAGCCGCCATTAGTAGTTGCAAGACCAACTATTTGTCCACCTGCCTCAAAGGTTGCGCCACCATCAAAACTAGTAAAGCAGAAGATTCCTACTAATTTGTTATAGCAATAGTAAACTGCAGTTTCGTAAATTGTACTACCGGTTAATTGCCCTAATGCTCCATAACCAGCACTAGTCCATGGCCCGCTAGCGAGTTTGATGTGATCGTTAATCGGCGTAGTACCGGAATCATGTGGATTACCTAACCAAGTCTCACCATCATCGTCACTCCAACAAATCCATGAGGTTTCAAGTCCAATCATTTGAACATTGAAAATTCGGTCAGTGATTGGATCAACCCATCCATAAGGATCGCTAGTAGTAGGAGAACATTGTACCGGGTCTTGAGTCTCTTCCCATGTTTCGCTATAGTCGCAAGAACGCATAACTTTCTCCATAGCAATAAAGAAGATACAACCACTAGAAGTTATGCCAATACTGGGTTCTTTACCAGTTTCTCCGACATCACTGAATTGAAAAGTCATGTCTATTGGTGGAATATCAACAGCATTTCCTGCCTTATCGGTAACGAAAACTCGCTGGTCTATTACTTCCACAATAGGTTCATCGAATACCATCTCGTCCTCACCAAAACAACCTGATAATGACATGGTTACCATCAAGGCAACCAATAGCATTGCTCTGCCCCTCATGTCGAGAGGCTAACTGCCCTTCTTCAATAGTATTACTATTGATTTTACATCCTGTAATAATTCAAAAATGAACTATTAATAGAGTAATTAAATCAAAAATTCAATCCATTAATCACTAATGATGCGACAATTAGTAGATAGCCATTATATCAATTACCAACAACGGCAATCATGGTCCAAATTACTCGAAGCAGTAAAGTCGTAGTTCTAACCGGTGCAGGAATTAGTGCTGAATCTGGAATCAAGACTTTTCGAGATTCAGATGGCTTGTGGGAAACCCATGCCATCGAAGATGTTGCCACTCCTTATGCCTGGCAAAAAAATCCTCAATTAGTATGGCAATTTTACCAAGGTAGGCGTAAACAATTACTGGAAGTTAAGCCTAATCCTGCACATGAGGCTTTGGTTACTCTAGAAAAATTTCTTGGAGAAAATTTCCTTTTAGTGACACAGAATGTTGATGATTTGCATTCAAGAGCCGGGTCAAAAAATCTAATCCATATGCATGGAGAATTGAGAATTCTACGTTGTGAAGAATGCCATGATACTTTTGATATGATGAAAGAAGAACACCTAACAGCAGATTACATTGCTTGTCCAAGTTGTCACAGTCAAAGACTTCGGCCACACATTGTTTGGTTTCATGAAATGCCGTTACAAATGTCTGAAATCTATGCTGCTGTAGAAGAATGTGATGTATTCATCACTATTGGTACCAGTGGCCATGTCTATCCCGCCGCAGGACTAATTGATGTAGCAAAGCAAGTTGGAGCTCACTGCATTGGAATCAATCTTGAACCTCCAATGAATTACGAGCAGCATGATGAGTTTCATCAAGGAAAGGCTGGTGAATTACTACCTGATTTAGTCGAGCAAATCGTTAGCTAATTCAATGCTCATTGAAACGAGCGGTTAATATCACAAAAATTGTGGGTTAATCATGGCGCGTAGCACTTCGTTACTGATGTTGCTTATGGTTGCCTGCTCGAGTTTTTCTGGATGTCTATTTGGTTCGGATGACGATGGAGATATCGATTTAATCGTCGATTATCAAACTGACTTTGGAACAATAATTGAAACCTACTCACAAGGAGAACTTACTGAGAAAACCCCCGTAACCATTGATTTTGATTTTTCTGATTCAACTGCTAGTAATTCACTACGAACCTATGGTATTAACCCATTTGATGGTCGCGAACCGATTACTGTTGATGCTGCATCTGATTCCATTGTCTCTATCGACTTCACAAATCATGGAATGTATGAAATAAGCGCTTTCGCAATTGACTCAAAAGGGAATACAATCAATCAGACAATTACCGTAAGAGTTGATCTTCGTATTGACTGGACTGAAACCGATACCAATAACCCATTATCACTACCTTTCAACCCGGAACCAAATAATCAAGGTCAACATCCAAAAATGATTGAAATAATTTCTAACGTCGAAAACCCTGCCTTAATTGGTAGCATAGGTGATAGTGGACAAACTGTTCAGTTGACCTGGCAACTAGTCGATGAGTTAGATGATATTTGTCAAAGTAGAAATGGACAGATTAATGATGGCGATACTATGATGTGGCAGACTCTTTATTTCAATACCTACATGCTGCACGAGCTACGCATATTGATGGATGAAGGGCAAGATTCTGTTAACGTAAACCAATCTGTATCAGTATTGTATGATAATTGAAAATTAATTTCAGTTAGTATTCTCATTTGGTAAATAGAATACTTTAATCAGTGCTTTCGAGATTGCTACTATCACAAACAATACCGCTGAAACCAAGGCAATCATTGAGCCGCTACCAGTTCCTAATTCAGTCGAATAATACAATCCCAATAAGACTGTGATAACGCCAAATATTTGAGACAAAATCACACATGTAAGAAAACTTCGGCTTACTAGTTGAGCAATCGCGGCTGGAGTAACTAGCAGCGCAGTCACAAGTAATACTCCGACAATTTGAACCATGCTAACTACGACTAATGCTATCAAAATACTCCAAACTAAACTGATAAATGGAACCGGTAAACCTTGAACTCTAGCTGCTATGGAGTCAATCGAAATTGCTAGTATACTTCGGTACATGATAATTAACAAAATATACGCAAAAATGCAAACTGTAACAATGAAGTTGAAACTTTCTTCATCGATTAAGTTAAGGCTGCCCCATAGATATCCTTCGACGGAAGCCAATGAGCCCCCTCCCCAAATACGAGTGACAACTATTCCAAGTCCGAGCATTCCTGTCAAAAATATGGCGATTGCGGTATCGCCGGTAAGCCATTTTCGATAAGACAGAAAATCAATCGAAATCGCGGCTACTATACTTAATCCCAATGCCCACCATAAAGGATCAACCCAGCCTACAACAAGACCTATAGCGATAGCACCGAATGTGACGTGGGCTAATCCGTCACCGATTAGAGCAAGATTTCTAATCAATAGAAATGTTCCTAAAAAGCCAGCCACAATAGAGACTACAATCGCAGCAATCAATGGTCTTTGATAATACACTTTAGTAAAGTATAGTGGGAAAACTTCTCCAGGAATAAACGGCGCAATGAATTCTAATATTGGCCCTAATAAATCAATAACTAATGACCCGATTACCATTAACTCTCACCTCCCTCAGCACCTGGTGAAACAATTATCACTACATCATCACTCTTAGTAACATCAGATTTTGTTGAATCTGCTTCCGGATGAGTTGGTTCGATACCTCTCAACTCTGCTAAACTTGACAAATCTGGAAAATCTTCAGTTGTTCCATCATATCTTATTTCGTGTTCTAGATAGATCATTCGATGTACTGTTCTTTTCATACTGGCTAAATCATGAGATACCATGACAATGGTTTTGTTTTGATTGTGACACAGATTGTCAAGCAAACGCATTATTGAATTACGAGATTCTAAATCAACACCTACCATTGGTTCGTCCATCAATAAGAAGTCTGCTTCAGATGCTAATGCCTTACCAATTGCTGCACGTTGGCGTTGTCCTCCTGAAAGGTTACTAATCATAGTGTTAGCATATTGCTTCAAACCTACGGTTTCGATTATATTTTCAACCTTAAGTTGATTCTTTTTCCGTCGCTTGAAAAAAACTGTTGGTGAGATGAAGAAATCTAAATGTTGCCTGAGAAAGCTGCTACTCAATAATCCCAATTGAATAAATTCTTTAACGGTAATTCGCAGATTATGTGGTAGTTCAGTCGCCGCTTGAGGAACCCAACCTATTCGTCCAAGTGTAGCGTTGGACATTGGTGTTTTTCCATAAACATTTACGCTTCCAGTCCGAGGTTTTAGGAGACCTAGGATTGTCAGTATTAACGTGCTTTTACCGCCGCCATTAGGTCCGACAATTCCAACAAACTCACCACACGTAATTGACATATTGATGTCGTTTATGATTTCATTACCTGATCGGTTTACTGAGAGGTTTGAAACATGAAGTATTTCTTCTCCGCAAACAGGTGAGAAGTCTTCGGCCATTATACCACTCAATTGTACAACAAGTGGTTTAACATAAATCAATTATGATTGAATTTAGCTTAAACTGCACATCCAAGACCTGACAATAGGTTGTCGAGGTTCTTGTTCATCATCGATAGATAATCGTCATTAACATCTGATGGAGCTTTTTCCATAGTGTACAGATACATGACTTGAACATTAGTTGCTTGTACAATCAAATCAACAGAACTTGCCTGCGTGTACTCTTCGATAAACAAGACATTGATTTCGTCTTCATTTATCTTTGAAATGACCTTGTCTACATCTGCCAATGTTGGCTCAGCTTCTGGGTCTAGACCGTGGACGGTAACGAATTCAACACCATATCTTTCGGTGATGTATGAATATGCATTGTGATTAGCCGCAGCGATTTTGTTGGTACAGGTTCCTGAAGGCCCGAAAGCACCGGTATAACCGACGTGTATTTTGTCAAGTTCAGCCATAAACGCATTTGCATTAGCAGTAAAAGTCTCGCTGCCGTTAGGGAATACCTCAATCAATGCATCAAGAACTAGTTGTGCTTGTGCTTTGAAAGACATTGGGTCTAGCCAACTGTGAGGATCATAATCGAATGCTTCCTCATCTTCATCCGCTACTATGGTTGAGTCGCCATCTTCGTCATGTCCATCTTCGTCATGTCCATCTTCGTCATGTCCATCTTCATCATGTCCATCTTCATCA
>JAKUNX010000112.1 GCA_022451835.1 Candidatus Poseidoniaceae archaeon | reverse complement strand
ATGAAGGTCTTGCGGTAGAATTATCATTTGATGCTAGAGATGATTTTTCATTAAGTATTCTTGATAGTGGTTTTCACTACCTAGACACATCATGGTACTCAAACCCTGAGTATGTAACAACTAACGGGACAGGATACCATGGAACAGTATACATAGAAATAATGCCCCACCCCCCCCACCCTCCAGTTTACGACAATAACTATACTATTACGATTTGGAAATTTGCCACAACAACTGGAGGAGGGCCCTCGCAAAATGATCTATCCACAGGAGGCGATTTGCCAAATCACTTAACTAGTTCAACAAATGTCCCAAATTTGGCTTTTTCAGGAACCACGACCGTATCCGGCCAATTGTTTCCCGGGGTTGATGATTATGATTACTTTAGTGTAACTTTAGCCGCAAATGAAGGCCTCGCTGTAGGCTTAAGTTTCGATGCGGCAGATGATTTTGATTTGGGTCTTTGGGATTCACCACAACATAATATTGTGGTAACGTCTTACACTAGCAATAATCCTGAATATGTCACTACAAATGGCTCTTTTGGAGCCAATACTCAAACAGTATATATTGAAATCTGCACTGCTAATCATGGCAGTCCTGTGAATGATAACAACTACAGTGTAACTTTGTGGAAGTTTTCAACATCAGCATCAAATCCAAGCACTCAAAATGATATTAGTATAACAAATTACGACTTGCCTGATTCCAATACTGCTCTACAATCGGACCCTAACTTCCCAGTTGTACTAAATGGTATAGCGCCATTTTACTCCGGTGTAGAATATGCTGAACTTGACCTAAACGGAGATGATGATGATTGGTTATCTGTGACTCTTGATGCTAATGAGGGATTTGCCTTCCAAATTACCTATCCAACAACTTCGACAAATGGTAGTATAACATACTCCAACGATTTTGAATTATACATCTATGATTCTAATATGAATACAATTGATTCTTCAATATTGAATAATCCTGAATATGTCACAACAAATAATTCGATGACTGGCTCTGGACATGGTGGAACCATTTACATCCACATCTACCGGTATGATGGTTTTGGAACTTATGATTTAGAATTCTGGACATGGAGCACTTCTTCTACAGGTGGCGGTGGCGGTAGCAGCAATGGAACTGCTATCCCTTCACCTTGTAATGGCAATTCAGTTGCACCGGATATTCTTGAACCAAATGACGACCAAGCAACTGCTACATTAGCTTCGATTTTACCTATCTACTGTACTGGACTAAGTGTTGAAATTGATGCAGCAGGAAATGCTAATGAAGATTATTATGAAATTGAAATGATTACTGGAGTCACTTACTACTTCAACTTAACATTCATAGACGCTAACGGAGATATTGATGCGCGCCTTGAAGATTCAACTGGTTCTACAATTTCTTTCAACAATTTTGGCTCTATGTCTTCCTCAACTGATAATGAGGCAGGAGAATATACGGCAACAACTAACTTTACCGCTTATTTCGCAGTCTACCATTATTCGATTTTTTCTACTACCGGCGCAGTGGCTAACTCATATGACGTTGAAATATCAACCGACAATCCTGGTGGAGGACAATCACTATCATACATTGATGTAGTAATGAATAACCTAACAAATGTAACAATTGAAATGAATGGTTTAGTCGTTGGAGACAATTACCAGTATGACTACTACACCGAAGTTGATTATGTCTTGAATAATTCACTGATAACTAATCCTGTCATGGGGCCATACTCATTTACTGCTACTGCTACTAGTGAATTTGTCAATTTAACTGTAAACAGTGCAAATATTGAAGGAAATTACATCGCTGCAGCAACATTGTATGATTCAACTGGTTCAATTTTAAATTCAGATTATGATTCAATCTATCAAGAGATATTAATTGCTGAAACTACATCTTCAACTACGGGCGAGATATTTGCAACAAACTTGTCAGTCAACTCACCATATACCATACGTTGGATCACATTAAATTATGTAACTTTTGAAGCAGATTTAATCGCTAACCCTTCAATGACTGTTGAGGATGCTATAAACGCTTCAAAGATTGATGAAGGCTATGACAACTTCACATCACAGGCAACTTCGGAAACCAAGCAGGTTTCGTGGAACAACCCGACAACAATGGATGAACATTTGTTCATTGCAATGGTATATTCTCAAGGTGCAGTTATCGATCCAAATTCATTTGATGGAATAATTGGCGGCCATAGTGCTTCATTTATTCCTCAATTGCCATCTGCAATAATCACCAGTTATTCAACTAGCATAAACTCTACAACGAATGATTTTTCTTCTGAGGGCTTAGATCTAGTAACTGGTGACACTTACTATCAACAATTTAGGGTTGAAGACCCTAGTGGAGCTGACATTGAATATTCTGCAATGAATACAGTAACTGCTACCGCTCAAAATATGTCATTTGGAACATTCTACTACAATACACCAACTATTTCAGGAGTATATTGTTTGTTTACTGATTTATATGATGCTAATTATGTTCAGATAGTTGGAGATTATGCATGTATACAATATATCTTCGATGATGATGGTGATGGCGTTGCAAATGAGCAAGACCTTTGCGCAAATACTCCTTTAGGTTCTATAGTAGACCTTGATGGTTGTGCAACCTCACAAAAGGACACAGATAATGATGGCTACAATGATGATGTAGATGATTTCCCGTATGATGACACTCAATGGCTAGATAGTGATGGTGACGGTTTTGGTGATAATTCAATGGGGAATTCACCTGATGAATTCCCTTACGATAACACTCAGTGGAGTGACGCAGATGGTGATGGATATGGAGATAATTTATTGGGTAACAATTCCGATGCATTCCCATTTGATCCAACCCAATGGGCTGATTCTGATGGTGATGGTTATGGTGATAATGCCAATGGTAACAATCCTGACATGTGGCCTGCAGACGGCTCGCAGTGGACTGATACTGATGGAGATGGCTATGGTGATAATTCAACCGGTACAAATGGAGATGCATTCCCAGCTGACAATTCTCAATGGGCAGATAATGATGGTGACGGTTATGGTGACAATGCATTGGGTAATAACCCAGATGCTTTCCCTAATGATGGAACTCAATGGGAAGATGCGGATGGGGATGGTTACGGTGACAACATCAATGGCAACAATGCAGATAAATTCCCTAATGACTCAACACAATGGTATGATTCAGATAACGATGGTTACGGAGATAACCAACAAGGCAACAATCCTGATGCCTTCCCATCTGATGGCACACAATGGGTAGATTCAGATGGTGATGGCTTTGGCGATAATCAAAACGGCAACAACCCAGATAAATTCCCTCAAGACAATACTCAATGGCAAGATTCTGACTTAGATGGACTTGGCGACAATGCAAATGGTAACAATCCAGACTTGTGCCCTGGTACGCCGTTTGGTGAAGTTGTAGACGCAAACGGTTGTTCGACTTCCCAAACTGATTCCGATCAAGATGGTGTCCCTGATAGTCAAGACGGATGTCCAAATACACCTGCTGGTGAAATTGTCAACATCAATGGTTGCTCTGAAACTCAATTAGACGATGACAATGATGGAGTTGTCAATCAATATGACCTATGTCCTTCAACACCCCAAAATGCAGTGGTAGATTCTTCTGGATGTGCTAATGTTCAATTAGATAGCGATAATGATGGCATCAACGATGCTTTAGATTCATGTCCTGCAACAAATCCAAATGCACCGGTTGACGGTTTTGGTTGTGCAGCTGACCAGCGTGATATTGATGGCGATGGAGTAAACGATAATCTTGACACTTGTCCAAATACTCCACTTTCCGAAACTGCTGCCAATAATGGTTGTTCTGAATCACAAATTGATTCTGATTTAGATGGTGTTTTCAACAATATCGATCAATGCCCTAATACCACACTTTTAGACCTGGATGGCGATGGAGAGTTTGATATTGATTCAGTAGGTTGTTCACCAATTCAATATGATGATGATAATGATATGATTGACAATACAGTTGATCAATGCCCAGTTACACCAATTGGTGAACAGGTAAATGCTGTTGGCTGCTCTCAATCACAACTAGATGAAGACAATGATGACATTTGGAACTCTGATGATTTATGTTTTGATACTTTACCCGGGCTAGCAGTTGACCAAAATGGCTGTTCAGAATTGCAAAAAGATGACGATCAGGATGGACTTGTGAATGCTGAAGATGCTTGTCCAAATACTCCTGTCGGTGAAATTATTGATAACAATGGCTGTAGTTTAACTCAACTAGATTCTGACGGTGATGGAGTAAATGATATGAATGATGCCTTCCCACTAGATAGAAATGAATCTGTTGATAGTGATGGTGATGGAGTACCAGATAGATTGGATGCGTATCCACAAGATGTGACTCGTTCTGAAGCTAAAGCAGAAGAAGATGGCACTGGATTCATGTTTATTCTTATCGCAATTTTCGCTATAGGGATAATTGGGGCTTTGTTAGTTGTTAGGAATAGGGCACCAACGCAGAATAATTCACCATTTGCTGAAGCCACATATCAAGACACTGCTACTGAAACAAATATGGCAGAAATGCATGATTCCAAAGAGGTTCCAACGATTGAACAACAAGAGGTACAACAACAAAACCAAACCTGGGAAGAAAACGGTGTTCACTGGTCTATTGATGCTAACGGAACCCTATCCTATTATGATCAAGCAACTCAATCATGGTTAGTATATCAAAACTGATTCTGTTGTAATGGGTAGAGTGGTATATGGCCCATAGCGAAATTTTGTCAACTGACGAATTGAATGCAAGAGTGTTTAGCATAACCCTCGTGAACATAAGCAAACCACTTATTCACTTTTATGAGTCTAATCTCATATCATCTGGATGAATCAGTAGTTTTCTTCGATGCTCTTCAACTGTATGTTACTTCAGTGTAAACACCTAG
>JAKUNX010000111.1 GCA_022451835.1 Candidatus Poseidoniaceae archaeon | reverse complement strand
CAGGCTTATCTAAAGCAGACAGTCTTTCAATGAAGGAAAGTCCACTCATGATTGCTCGGCAACTTTCGTCTAACTAAGCAGTTACGGCTAATTAAGCATCAAAAATGATGTTTTTGATGGTATTTACACGGTACGGGTTCGGTCATCAATTTGATGTCCAACACCGGCTTTACCACCGGTTTTACGGATCTCCCGCCAGGCTTTGATTACACCTTGCCCATAAGCCCACTGGGCAAGGAATACGAACAGAGGGGCTAAGAATACAGTAGCAATATTTCGATGTGGTGAAGTTCCAATTGCTGCGCCAAGCCAACACAATGCGATGTAAAACAGCATTAGACCACCTATGCCATGAAATGCGATACGTGGTATTATCCACTCTCCAGATAGAGTTAGCCAATATTCATCAGCAGCACCACCAGATAACATTCCATAAATTACCGCAATTACAGAGAAAATGACTAGTGGAGGGAAGAACCCAATCGCAGTATGAGACCAGCGAGAAATTTCTGGCCATCTTTTGTTTGCAACCATTCTGGTATAGCCATAATTACGCATTTGTTTCATGTATGGTTTGAATGGCACTCGTCTGCGATGTGGCATAACATTTGAAGGGTCGATGAATAATTTGTGCCCTTTGCGCTGAATCTTGGCATCAAGTACTACATCTTCCGCTCCAATACAACCTTCTTCGAAGAAATCAACTTCTCTAAGGTTGGCCATTCTGTGAGCACAATTGACTCCAGGGTTGTGGCTAATTGGGACTAAATCACCTTTTGGTTGAGCACCATATCTCGTTCCTGCAGTCATAAATTTAGTACAGAATGCAACATCTGCGCACTTAGCTCCAAACGAATCTGAATCAGGTGCGAAGTTAGGTCCTCCAACCGCTCCGACTTCTGGGTCCTTGAACCAGCGAATCAATTTCTCTACCCAATCAAGCGGTGGAATTGTATCATCATCAGTAAACAATACCAAGTCATGATCCATTTGTCGTAGTGCGAAATTACAGGCATCTGCACGATTATTTGAGGAATCATCAAGCCATGTTGCACCAAATTTCTCACACACTTCTTTGGTGTGGTCTTTAGATTTTGAATCAGCAATAACGATTTCAAAATGTGGATATGTCTGCTTTGATAATCTCTCTAAAACGATTTCTAATTCGTCTGCATTGTTGATAGTTGGAATCAGTACTGCAGCCTTGTATGGCTGGCCATCATCCTTCAACAAAGGCTCAGCGCTTGCGCCCATGGATGCTCCAAAAACCCCTTAGTTAAGAATTCAAGGGATGTTTGGTCTCTATCACTCAACGTCAACCATTACTGTATCAAAAATTACACCCTCATCATCTGTTATTGTAATGGTTACTGTGCATACGCTAGTACAACTTGTATCAATTAAAATTGCTTCACCAACGTTCCAGTAATCAGTTTCACTGTCAGAGGATGACCAGCAGTTTTCATATTCACCCTCAGCACATTGGACAACAGATACTGTTGGAGAACCGTCAACGCTTGCCATAATGGTAATGTCAGACCAAATTAAATCGTATCCACTGTCCATGGTTACAATTGCAGCACCATCTGCACCAGGTCCATCAGCGGCACTAAATGTAAAGAAATCGAGGTTATTGTCATCCTCATCGTCGTCGTCATTGAGTTCACATGATCCATATCCAATGAAATGCATGAATTCAGCGGTAGATGCACCATGCTCATCAATTGCAATAAATGCTACATCAATTTGACTACAAGGAGCATCACTTAGCCCATTAAATATTTTCTTAACTGTTGAATTATCAACAGAAACCATTGTGACACCGAAATTTGGTGTAATTGGGACGTCAATAATTCCATCAAAATCTGTATCGATTCCTTTAGTCATAGCATCACCATCAGGATCGACTGATAAGAAGTCAAAATACAAAATACAATCGCCCACTTCAACTAGATTTGCTAGATGTCTGTATCTGTCTTCTCCCAATGCTTCATCGATTGATTCTCTTTGTTCTTCCAATGTCTCTCCAATATTATTTCCATCTTCATCTAACATATCCAATTCGTCGACGCAACTATATTGTCCTGTAAATGCCCAACTATTTTTGGTAATTACAGGATATCCATCATCATCATCATCAGTAAAATCGAAAGCTTTGACACTTATTTTAGGTGGTGAATTACTTGCCAGAATCATCGCATCAGCAATATCTTGGGCAGTAAGTGTGGCGGTTACAGTTGTAGTGTCATCAGTCGATTCAGCTTCAACAGAATCTTCTTCATCATCACTCAACATACCGAAGCAACCGGTCAAAATCAATAGCAGGCTCAATATAATTACGTTCAATCCTTTAAGATAGTCCATGAATAATACTAAGATTGAAGTCTTATAGTCTTTCTATTTTATAAAATAGAGGTATAAGGCTCAATTATTTTCATTGAGTATTGTTTGGTCTATCACTCAGTATCAATTGTTATGGCGCCTATATCAGTTCCATCTATCAAATCTGTAATAGTGAGATAAATTGTACACACACTTGTGCAGTCAGTATCGATGACAATGCTATCGCCAACATACCAGTCTTCCATATAATGGGAATAGCAAGGCTCTCCAAAACCCTCATCACAATTAGATAATGTTTGAGTAGCTTCGCCATCTACGCTGACTGTGAACATTAAGTTGTTTAATGAAAGATCTGTTCCTGAAGTATAGGTTACAATTACAGAACCGTCGCCGCTACCAGAATCATCAATACCGCTGAATTCGTAATAACTCATATCTTCTTCTTCGTCACAAGTTTCCACTCCTAAAAAGTGCATGAATTCAGCGGTAGATGCACCATGCTCATCAATTGCAATAAATGCCACATCAATTTGTTCACATGATGATGCCATTAATCCATTAAATACATCTTTATTTGTTGAATTATCTACTCCAACAAGCACCATGCCATCATTTGGAGTGATTGGAATATCGATTATACCATCAAAATCTGTATCAATTCCTTTAGTCATTGAATCACCGTCAGGGTCGACCGATACAAAGTCAAAATACAATACACAGTCTCCCAATTCGATCATGTTTGCTAAGTGTCTATCACCTATATCTGACTCAGATTCAGCGAGAGATTCTCTTTGCTCTTCCAACGTATAACCAATATGAGTTCCATCTTCATTTTCAAAATCCTCAGGGTCATCTAAACAAACAAAGAATCCTGAATATAACCAATTATTTCTGAAAAGTTCAGTGTCTTCCCAATCTTCAATAGTAAAATCGAAAGTCTTGACACTTATTTTAGGTGGTGAATTACTGGCCAGAATCATAGCATCGGCAATGTCTTGGGCAGTAAGTGAGGCAGTTACAGTCGTGGTGTCGTCCGGATTTTGGGCTTCGACAGAATCTTCTTCATCATCACTCAACATACCGAAGCAACCGGTCAAAATCAATAGCAGGCTCAATATAATTACGTTCAATCCTTTAAGATAGTCCATGAATAATACTAAGATTGAGGTCTTATAGTCTTTCTATTTTACTAAATAGAAAACATTAGATTCAAGCATTTTCATTTAGTTACGAGGTCTCTTAATGGTTCTTTTGAAATATTTTACAATGGTAAGTTCATAAGCCGTCGAAAGTGCATGTGAGACAGAGAGGGGTGCTATCTCATGTTGAACGTCACAGCCCGATTAGACCTGATGAGCAAAATTTTGGATACGTTGAAAGCCGTTGTAGAAGACGCTAAGTTTGATTTTAAAGAAAACAGTCTTCACATTCGTGTAGTCGACCATTCGCATGTTGCAATGATTCAGATGGATATTGATTCAGCAGCATTTGATACATGGGAGCTAGATGAGACATCTATTGCTTTCGAGATTGATGTGGTTAGAAGTTTGGTTAGTTTAGGTACGCCAGATGAAATGTTGAATCTAAAAGCAGATGAAGGAACTGGTATGCTAAATGCTAAGTTGGGCAATGTTGAAGGTGAATTAAGAACTATTGACCCATCAACAATTACTGTCCCTGCACTACCACCTCTTGACCCAAAATGTAAAGTTCATTTGAGTGGAAATGATTTCATCAGAATTCTCAAAGCTGCAGCACTTGGAGGCGACATGATGACTCTAGCAATTAGCGGTGATCATTTCACAGTTAGTGCTAGTGGTACCAACAGTAACATCCAAGTTAATTTCCATAAAGACGACTTACAACTATTCGAGTATGATAATCCAGCTCATAGCCAGTATTCCTTGGGTTACCTTCAACCATTAAACAAGGTAATCGGCAGTGTTGAAACACTTGAGATTGGCTTTGGCGAAAACTATCCATTAGCAATTAATTTTGCATTCCATGATGGGGCTGTCGAAGTCAAGTATTTCCTTGCTCCAAGAGTCGAAGGCGATATTTGATTAGTATTCTCGCCATCCGTGACCGCATTCTTTGCAAGTCAACATTCGTGTTTCAGGTTCATCAGAGGAACGGGTTTGTTCAAGATAAGCATACACTTCAATGGCATCACACTTTGGACACATGTAGGTGCCTTTGGTAAGAATTCCTTGCATCTTATCTGAATCTTTAATGACTTCATATTCTCGCTTTTCTGCCTTGGTTTCAGATTTAACATTAGATAAATCAACATCTTCACCATCAGTGCCTTTGATGACTAGTTTTGCCGGACCGACATAACCACACTTGTAATTTGGACAGGTAATGTTACCACTTGGGTCAGGGAATGATAGAGTTCCACATTTTGGGCAAAACATGGGTCATCCTGTGTAATCAAATACATTAATGTATGCAAAAAACCCTATTTTAACAAGTAAATTACCGGTATT
Organism: Candidatus Poseidoniaceae archaeon; assembly: GCA_022451835.1. Taxonomy (GTDB): domain Archaea; phylum Thermoplasmatota; class Poseidoniia; order Poseidoniales; family Poseidoniaceae; genus MGIIa-L1. The sequence goes on along the minus strand of JAKUNX010000111.1, from coordinate 294 downwards.
TGGTAATTTTACGATTGACAAATAATATCTTTATCGGTGGTAAGCGTGAAAACCTCGACCGTTTTGCCTTCAACTATGTGGCTATGGTATGATTGGCAGGCAGCAGCAGTTGCTGATGACGAAGGAATCATCCATGACCAGGCTATTTGGGATGGATTTTTCGACCAAAGAGCGTTAATAGAGAGGCTACATTGTATTGCTAATGGTGGCTTAACACAAGAGGCAATGCTGTTACATGAGCGGTTTCCTGAAGCAAAGCCCCTCATTCACGGTGATGAAAAATTAACACAAGCT
>JAKUNX010000110.1 GCA_022451835.1 Candidatus Poseidoniaceae archaeon | reverse complement strand
AAGCAACGCGTCGCACGCCGCGATCCTGCCAACCACGTTTTGGCAGAGCCCACATGGTTTGAAGGACGAAGAGCCTTTCAGGCCAATGATGGATGGTTTGTCATTGGCGTTGGATCTGACCAGCAATGGGAAAACCTATGCGAATTCCTCAACATTGAGCAAAACCCATCTTGGGCAACAAATGCTGGTAGAATTGCTAACCGAGAAGTCATTGAATCAATGGTCGGCAAAATAGTTGCTAAACATAATAGAAATGAATTGGAAGAATTACTCAAAGGAATTCCTTGTGCACCAGTAAATACCATCACTGAGGCTTTGAATGATAAACAATCAGTCGCACGAGAATTAGTTACTCAGTATAATGGAGTTGAAGTTTTAGCCAGCCCGTTGAGGTTTTACTAAAAGGAAAACAAACTGGTTTGGCCACCGTCACGGATTAATCCTGCCTGTTTTAATTTCTCCATCGCATTATCCATTCGACGCTGACTAAATTGGCGTTCAACTTGCAAAAATTGTTGTAGCCCTGCCACATCTACTTGCCCCATTTGCAATTTATCGTTGGCTACTTCAGTTGATGGATGATTATGAAAAATTTCACGGATTTCATCAATTCTTTCTGGAATTTCTTTGCCTTTTTCTTGACAAATCGTTTCGATATCACCAAATTGTTTGATTAATTTGATTCCAGTTTTTGGCCCAATGCCCTTGATTCCTGGATGAAAATCTGTGCCAATCATGATTGCTAAATCGATTAATTGCTCTCTAGTTAGTTGGTGTTCATTGAGTAGTTCATCAAGAATTATCTTTTGCGCCTTGACCACTCTGCCATGTGATTTATTGCCCGCAGTCATCATGTTTCTAATCAATACAGGCGTCCCATATAGCAACGCGTCCCAGTCTTGTGTGGCAACTGCATCTAACTGACCTAAGGCAGCCATGACTGCAGCTTGGCCTTCTCCTTCTGCTTTAGCATCAACCCAAGGTACACCGAGTAAATCCAGCAATTGCTTGGTTTCTTCAACCATTTCTGGTGTGTAAGATATTATTCGTTGTGCCATTTTTTGGGCTAAAGCAAAATCTCCTGCTTCCAAAGCTTGTTGGTGTATTGCCCTGGATTCTTCACGACGTGCTTTACGCTTAGCGATTTCATCCGCTTTTAGTTCCGGTGGCTTACCATCGAAAATGAATACCGGTTTGATTCCTGCCGCAAGCAGAGTAGTTGTACGATTAAGAAAACCCATTAGGTGAGATACTACTTTTCCATTACTGGATTTTAACGGACCTCCATCTCCCTCTGGTGAGCGATCTCTAATTGTGGTAAGGAATTGAAAAGCGGTTAGAAAGGCATCAACACCTATTTTTTGACCAGATAATGAACTTAATTCGAGTGTCTCCGGTTGTGCTAAATCACGTAGGTTACAGCCCATGATGTAGACTAAAGCCGCAAGCGTGTTAATATTTGCATCCGATTTGGTCAATTAGTAGAATCGTTTAGTTGCTTCATGGCGCAAACATTGGCTTGTCTACGTGGCTGGCATGTAGGTCTTGCGCAAGCCGAATTAGTAGCATTATTCCCTGCGACAAAATTCGAGGAATTAAGCCCAAGATTGATGCTAACTAATCAACAGCCAGCAAAGGAATTGCAACAGTCTTTGTCGTGTTCAAGTGGTATCCAGTGTTTTCTAAGAGATGTAGAACTAATCAATTATCCAAAACAAAACCAAACTACCTTGTTGGAAAAAGTTTCAGGCGTATTGGAAAAATTTCCTATGCGAGGCTCGCTTGCAGTTAGATATCTACGAATCGCTGGAAGAATAGATGGCGTATCTACCAAATCATTAGCTGGTGAAATTGGTAGTCTTGCAGTATCTCATGGATATTCAATCAACCTAAACGACCCCGAGTATGAAATTGGCTTGATTGCTGATGGAATGTCGAATACTATCGTATGTGGATGGTTGATAGGCGACTTTGATGATTCGATAGGTACTGCGACACGTAGAGCCACAGAAAGACCATTTTTCAGACCGATTAGCCTCGACCCAAGACTTGCACGATTGGCCGTTAATCTCGCCGGAGGGCCAATCGATGAGAATGCAATTCTTGACCCAATGACTGGTACTGGAGGATTTGCTATGGAAGCCATTACCATGGGAAGAAACTGTTTGGCTATTGATATGAATGAAGACATGATTTTTGGAGCAAAACAAAATATTGATTGGGCATTACAAGATAATGATGTAAAATCAAATTTCCAAATGTCTGTTGGAGATGCTTGCAATCTCGTTGAATCAATCCCAACGATGTGGCATGGCAAGATCTCTGGTGTAGTTTTAGACCCACCATACGGTAGAAATTCTCACGGCACACATGGCCACTTCGAATTGATTAGCAATACTATTGAGAGTGCAAGAAAAATAGTTAGTGATAATGCCAAATTGGTTTTGATAATTCCAATCAAGCCTAACAAAGACAATGATGAGTTAGAATTACTTCATGGAGAATGGGATAATTTCAAACAAATGATGGTCTCAAGTGGAGCGGAAATAATCAACCAATGGCAAGAACATGTTCATGCAAGTTTGTCACGCCTTATTCTCCTCGCATCAATCTCTCCTCAAGATTGAGTAAGGTGATTGAATCCTCTTCTGATGGTTCAGGAAATTCTTTGCCATAAGGACAACCATCATCGATTATTGCCATATCATGTTTGTCCAATACTGTTGGATACATCTGACAACCCTTTGGCCTAATATCGTATACTGAACAAATTCCTTCTGCATATTTTTCATCCGAATCTGTCAGCAAAAACATACATGCTTTGGTAATATCGCTATTCATCAAAGTTAGAATTCCTTTGTTACTCCAGGTAAAATCTTCTACCTTCATACCGGTTCTGCGAGATAATAAAGCCGCTTCAGCCTTAGTTACTGGCATTGTAGTTTCTCGACAGCACGCCGAGCAAGACCGAGTAATACACGGTAATCTGCGCGCCATGTGCTTATGACGAGTAAATCATTATTCAAACAACAGGTAGATTTTATCACTTATACACCAATTTACTCGGTTCAACATACTTCTTCAAGAAGGAGTTGTTAGTGGGAGCAAATACGGGCGATTAGGGTAGTCTGGATATCCTTCCGGCCTTCGGAGCCGGAGACGTGGGTTCGAATCCTGCATCGCCCGCCAATATCTATTGATACCATGCGTAACGATTGATTTCTAATGAGGTCACCTAACCCGAGGAAGGTTTATGTTGAGAAGTAGAGTCAGTTAGAATATGAAACGCTTGAACGCAGTTTTGTTTGCTTTAATGATGGCTACCTTATCCCTTGCTGGATGTTTTGGTGGCGACGATGATGGGGGTTCAGATGATGAGCCAACTGAAACCTTAGATGATTGGAAAGTGTATATGGTTGATTCTGGTGATGATTTGCCTAATTGTAACTCTGAAACACTAGGCAGATTGTATTATGTTGCCGATGTTGATACCTTCGAAGTTTGTCTAACCACTGGTTGGTCATTCATTGACATCAAAGGTGCTGACGGTGCACAAGGGCCGGCTGGCGATCAAGGACCACAAGGTGAGCCTGGAGCTGATGGTGCGCAAGGACCAGCCGGAGAAACCGGGCCACAAGGTGAGCCTGGTATGGATGGTCAGGCGGCTAATGAGACAATGATGTATGATTTGGAACAACAATTATTGGTAATGAATCAAGACATGGCTGTTCTTTTGTCGAACATTAGTTCGATAGATGGTGATTTGATTACTATTGATGATACTATCGAATTGTTTTATACTTGGTTTACACAATATAACTTTGATATAATTGATTTGCAAAATAACCTTTCAATGGTCTGGGATGCTATCTTTACATTAGAATCAGATCTAGCAAATGCAACAAGTTGTCAATTAGTTGCTTATGGAAATTGCGTTAATGTCGATTTAAGCGGTGTAAATTTGTCTGATATGAATTTGACTGGAATTAATTTTCGTGGTGTAAATTTACATGGCGCAATTTTTGACAGGGCTACTCTTGACAATGCTAATTTCGAAAATACAAATATTGCTAATGCTTCATTCATTAAATCTGGATTGAATTATTCAACGTTCTACGATGTTAGTGCATATACATGTTACTATGTTGGTTGGGGTCAATATTGCAGTGGAGCCAATTTATACGATGCAGCTATGTATCATACCTCGATTGAAAAATCAAGATTCCAATATACAAACCTGTCAGACACTTGGATGGCCTGGTCTAAAATAGTACAATCTAATTTTGAAGAGGCAACTATTGTTTCTGCAAGTTTTAGAGATTCCTACATTTTCGATTCTTCTTTCGAACAAGCTACTCTATCGCAGTCTAGCTTCTATGATTCACATTTGGAACATGTTGACTTTTTGAATGCTTGGCTACCTCAGAGTTCATTTCAAGATTCGGACTTATTCGATGTGACTTATTTTGGCTCTTATCTAGATAGTGCGAGTTTCTATAATGCTGAATTCCATGATTCTGTGAGTTTCGGTTATGCTAGTTTAGCGAATGCAGACTTTAATCAAGCTGATTTTATTTTGATATATTTTGGCTGGACGAACCTAACAAATGCAAACTTTTCAAGTTCTAGTATTCAATCTTGGAAGAACTCTCAATACATGGGTTCGAGCACTTGGAATAATACCCACTGGATAGATGACAAAATATACAACACTGAACCAATAATTTCGGATTGTGAACTTGTACCATATGCTTACTGTGCAGGTGCTGACCTTAGTTACATGGATTTGACCGGAATGGACTTGACTGGAATTGACTTACGTGGAGCAAATCTACAAAACGCAATCTTTGATTATGCTACTTTGGACTATGCTGATTTACGTAATATCGTAGCATTTAATGCCACATTTATCTACACTGGGATGAATAAGACATACCTACAA
>JAKUNX010000011.1 GCA_022451835.1 Candidatus Poseidoniaceae archaeon | reverse complement strand
AACCTAGCAACGCCAGACAAAATCCTAAAGCAAACTCAGAAAAATGAACCTACAGGCCATAACAAATCTTTGAACTCATTTGAAATGCCTAGTATGTCTAATACCAAAAAGAAAAATGATGTGCCTTCAAAATTGATTTTTCATAATCTTGGAAAAAAGTATCCCGAACCACCAATTACTTCAAGTGAAACTGGGCTAGTTGTTCATCGCGCAATTTTGAATGACATTACTGGGACTTCAACTTTACTTGATTGGTCTTCAGACGGGCATGCATCTATTGTTGAAATGGGACGGCTGATAAAACGGGATACTGAATTCAGTGCTGCTTTAGATGCTCTGCATACATTTATCGAAGGTGATTTAGGTGGTCAAATTATCCAAATAACAGATACCAGACTAATGTTACTACCTCCTGGATGTCGTGGTCTGAAAGGGGTCGAGATGGAAGCATTTGCAGCAGGTGCTGAAGAATTAGGTCGGAGACGATTGTAATGCAAGAGTCGCCAGTCGACATTCCATGTCCAATTTGTAGCTCAGAAGGCAGTTTGTACATGATTGCTCATGTTGATGAAATACCATATTTTGGTGAGCATACTCAAGTCACAGTAATGTGTCATTCATGCGGTTGGAAACAAACTGATTTCATTCCAGCAGAAGGAAAGAAAGCAGGTTGTTGGTCACTGGTGTTAGAAAATACCAATCAATTGAAATCACGAGTAGTTCGGTCTTCATCTTGTACAATAAGAATTTCTGAATTAGACTTACAAGTAAATCCTGGAAGCAATTCAACCGGCTATGTCTCTAATGTGGAGGGCGTAATTAACAGATTCTTAGAAGTCATAAATATGGTTTTAAGAGACTTACAAAATGATGTTTCATCAAAACTAATTGAAAATGAAAGTACAGAATTAAGTCAAACAATTAAAGAAATTAATCAACTTGAAGAGATTATAGATACATTATCCAATATAGGTAGTGAAGGACAAGAACCATTCACAATTGAATTATTAGACCCTCATGGCCATTCGATGATTATTGATGAGGCTGCAACCGAACGAAGCCTGACCGATGAAGAAATTGCAACTTTACCAACTGGCCCTGATCCAGCGGTTTTTTCTGCTTAATCAGCGAGAATCCAGGGCGAGGAATTCTTCAACCATGTGTTCGGTCTGATTACGTAACTCTATGTGATTGCTCATCCATTCTGTAGCTTTGTCAATGCATAATTGTTTCATTTCACCAGCTAAAATTTTCCCGTTTCGATAGTCGGAATTTATCTCGGCAAGATATGTGTCATCTTGTTCAAAAAAGTACATCATATACTGGTAAGCAACATCAATATCTGGATTTCCGCCTAACCTTCTGTGCTCTTCTATTGTTGATTGTCCACCAGAATAAGCCTTCTTGATTTTCTTAGTAACTGTACCAATATCATCATCGAGAAATATGGTTGTTTTTGGCTTGCTACTACTCATCTTTTCTCCGGTCAAACCAACTGCAAAATGATGATATGTTGAAGATGGCGCTAGCAGACCCATCCCCCCTAGTTGCCTCTCTAATTGCAGTAATTTCATCCTAATTGCATTCATATCTTTCTTTGTGGCGCTAGGAACTACTATTGTCCCTTGCTTAGGATTTGAATTAATATCTGAAAAGCCAAGTTCAACTAGATTCTCCACAATCATAGCAAAAATATTAGCCACTTTGTTCTTATCGATTCTACCGTTAGGCATTTGACCCAATAACTCGGCATTTTCATCCTGTACTGACAAACCAATCAAAATTCCTGGACCATTGTTGTCTTTGATATTAAACCAGTTTGACTTAGATGCAATGCCTCTTGTTAATCTTAAATGAGGGTCTTGGTCAACGCCTACTGGAACCACTATTGGTCTTAAACCTCCAAATTCATCTGTCTGAGGATGAAGTATATCCCCAACTTGAACCATTGGAGCTTGGACGTGAGCAAGATTGGTTTCTCCTTTGAAACCATATATGGATTCAAATTCACTTAAATTTGTGCGTTTTCCTAACTGGAAACCAAGTCTTTGAACTTCTGAACGAGTTGATTGGAAATAGACATTAGTCAAATTAGGATCAAGTCCTAATGCCGCATAATTTGCTACATATTCATTAAGCGCAATTTCTCTTCCTTTGGCGAGACTTACTCCCCGAGTTGCTTGGCTTTCTAGATCTGCCACTGCAATAGTTACATCACCACCCAACTTTTGAAACCATTTAACTTGCTCAATCACCATTGAATGACCTAAATGCATTCTGCCACTTGGCATAAGCCCTGTTAATACCCCAAATGAATTACCCATTTTTTGAGAATCCAACACAATATCTAAGTCTCTATGAGCGAAAATAATACCTCTTCGGTGTAGGTGAGATGGTTCAGGTAAAGTTAGATTATTCAAGTTTGAAAGACCAAATTGTTCTATTATCCTAGAATAATCTGTAGATTGAGTGCTACTCCAAGGATCGATGTTTAATTTTTCATCACCCATGTAGTATCCGCCTTTATTGAAACTCATTAGACTTATTTCATCAAGCCTTCGATGAATATTGAACAATAAATGCGTTATTGTTCTGTTTCTTGCTTGGCGAGAGGGCCCAATCCTTCACGCTTCAAAACGACTAGCATAGTCAAAATTGCAGTTGCACCCACTACTAATGCAGCATATGGAAGCCAATCTGCATCTCCATCCATAGTTCTTGGTTCAAGCAACCAAGTAAAAACTAAATCTTCTTGGCCAACAAATCTCTTAGACCATTTAAACAAATCAGATGTTTCATGGGCTGCTATAGTAATTGCAGAAGAATGGTTATTCCAAAATTCGCTGATTCCCATAACATCATATTCGTCAGATTCAATTGTAATGTTTACTGATTTACCATCTGTAATGCTTATGTGCAAATACTGATTAGGAAGTTTACTATATCCTTCTCTAGTATGTCGTTGCTGAGAAATTTCTTCAAGTGATTCACCGTCTGCTGAAATTTCAATTACGTCTGAACTACCAATATCTAGCATCCATGTTATTGGCACATTCCATCTCTCCGGTAATAGATTTGTACATTGCTCTTTAATCAATGATTCAAAATTCAGAACATAATTTTCGCCTTGGCTAATAATTGAATGATCAAACTCATAGCACTTACTCTTAGCCCAGTATGACCATGCTTGGCCCCATGTAGTCAACCAAGCATCAGCATCATTAGAGATATAATCTTCAATATCAGAATCATGTCTAATCGTAGCTTCATGTACTCGGCCGATCCAATAAAGATTAACCAATCCACCTTCCTCAACAGCCCCTCTCACATCATCAACAGAGCCAATAATTTGTTCGAGACTTCCACCCCTGCGGCCTAAATTATACCAATCCCAAAGATCCTCAGGAACATCTGATGCATTGTGCCAAGCAGTGTAATCTAGGCCATTTAGGTCTCCATGAACAACAAATCCTTGTTTGGAAATTATTTGATGTTGTGACATTGACAAGCCATTTGGAGAGTAAGTTGAGATTGGGTTTTCACCCCACAAACTCGCTGCTGTACGCTGTTCTATATATTGTCGGCATTCACCTGCAACTGCGCCTGGATCGTTTTCCCAAGACAAACCAGGAATTTCATAACAGCCAAATTCATCACCGTTATTTAGTCGCTCTTTGACAAGATTGGTATTTAGCCAACCATCTTCTTCCCATTCAACGTCTGCAATAACAGTAGGACAAAAAACCAAGCCTAAAACGATGATAAGGACACAAGATGAATTAATTACTCTCCCCAAATCACCACTGCCCGAATATATTCTGCTCAAATAACATGTTTTTCATACTTCGTATTTGAAACAAAAAAATCTCTTAACAAAACTAACTTTTTATTTCAAAATCAAAGTAACTATCAAAGAGTCTACCTCGTGGCACACAGTATGAACAAACCGCCGGGTAGTATCGAGGATGCTTGGCAGTTACTGGAAAGTCATTGGAAAATTAAGCCTCGTAATGGTAAGATTTCTTACACCCCAGGATACTCAATAATACGGTTTATTTTCTCCCCAATAATTAGAAGTTGGGCGAGGATTAGAGCCACAGGATCAGAACATATACCTGGCAATGGGGCAACTATTTTTGCAGCAAATCATCTATCACATGTAGATCCAATATTAGTTATCGCTTCATCAAGAAGAAAAGTTCACTACTTAGCAAAAGATGGTCACTTTAGGAATTTCTTTTTACGACTTATCATGAATCTAACCGGTCAAATTGAAACGCATCGAGAGGCTGGTGGAGATGAAGCATTATCTTGTGCAGCGGATGTATTAGCTAACAATTCAGCATTAGGAATTTTTCCCGAAGGAACAAGATCTAAGAAAACTGAACCCCCATTTTTATTGCCAGGGAAAACCGGCATTGCTAGACTTGCTGCTTCATTCCCAAATACCATAGTAATTCCAATTGCGTTAATTGGCACCAGAGAAATGATGGCTCCACAAAAAGACAAATTGCCTAAGTTGTGGCGTCCAGTTAAGGTTAATTTTGGACAAAAAATCACTTGGTTTGAATGGCTCCAAGACCCGAATGGTGGTGCGATGACTACCGATATTTTGGAAGAAATTTCTAAGCAAGAAAAGCATGAGATAAAATCTACTATATCCGGTCTATACCGAAAATTCACAGACCAACTAATGCAGAGTATTAATTCATTAGGAGCACCTTAACATTCTCTTGTTCAAGAAAATTATCAAATGCTGTCTACCATTGGTAGGTTTGGTGATAGTATGGAACAATATCTAAGTCTAATTCGAAGAATCCTCGATGAGGGTGAACATAAAGGCGATAGAACAGGTACTGGGACGCTGTCAGTATTTGGCCACCAAATGAGATTTGATTTATCTGAAGGGTTCCCTATGGTCACTACAAAAAAATTACATCTGAAGTCTATCGTTTACGAATTACTTTGGTTTCTCAAAGGAGATACTAATGTCAAATACCTGCAAGAAAATGGCGTTCGAATATGGAATGAATGGGCTGATGACAATGGCGATCTTGGACCAGTTTACGGCAAGCAATGGCGTAAGTGGGAAGCAAAAGATGGACGTATTATCGACCAAGTTGAAGATGCAATTGAGATGATTAAGAAAAATCCAAACAGTCGAAGAATAATTGTCTCTGCTTGGAATGTTGGTGAATTAGATGAAATGGCGCTCATGCCTTGCCATGCCTTTTTCCAATTTCATGTAGCAAATGGAAAATTGAATTGCCAATTGTACCAAAGAAGTGCTGATGTATTCCTTGGAGTGCCATTTAATATTGCATCATATGCATTGCTCACTCATATGATGGCGCAAGTTTGTAATTTACAACCTGGCGTATTTGTACACACAATAGGCGATGCACACCTTTACAACAATCACTTAGAACAAGCAAGGTTACAAATCACTCGAGAACCAATGGATTTGCCTAAATTGAAATTAAACCATGAAATTACTGATATAGATAATTTTGATTTTGATGACATAGAAGTTCTAGATTACCAACATCACCCCCATATTTCAGCACCAATAGCAATTTGAGTTGATAACATGTTAACCATGATTTTTGCTTGTGATTTACAAAATGCTATTGGTAAAGATGGTGATTTACCTTGGCGTCAATCTACTGATTTGCAGCACTTCAAAAAAATCACCCTTGGAGGAACCATTGTAATGGGTAGAAAAACTTGGGAGAGCCTGCCTGGAAAATTGCCAGAGCGACGACACTTAGTTATGACTCGGAGTAATCGAGATGATATAGAAACTACAACATTTGAAGAAGTAATTGAATTATCAATGAAACAAAATGTATTCGTTATTGGTGGAGGAGAGATATATTCACTATTCTTGCCTCATATTGAGAAAATTTATCGGACAATAATTCATTGTAATGTTGAGCAACCAGATACGTTTGCTCCAGAAATTGATGAGGAGATGTTTACAGTTATCGAAACCAAATTTGTCGAAAAATCAGACAAAGATCAATATGACATGACATTTGAAGTGCTGGTCAAAAAGAACTGATTTAATCTTGATTTTGGTACTCAGTAACTCTTACTCCAAGCCTACCTGTTAAGGCTTTACGTTGCATTATCCGATGATATTTCTTTTCAAATGCAGCTTTCAAATCAATTTTCATCGCTATTGAATGACCCATTAACAAAATCAATACATCAGCCATCTCCTCTGCACACTCTTCTAAGGGCTTACCCTTGGTTATTGCAGCAGATAATTCGCCTAATTCTTCAACAGTCAAGGCAATTCTGTAACCCATATCATGGCCATTTTTCCCAGCAAAATCATGCTTGTGATGGAATTCAGCAACTTTTTTCATCATTGTTTCCCATTCATCTGTTGGAGAATATTCAACCCAGTCTACAACATCTTTACCGTCCATGAATTAATGTATAAGGTGGAGCAGAATATAACTTCCTAATTTGCTAGGACTGAAATAATACACTGCATCACTGGATTTAATCGATCATTAGCTTGTGAAGAAACTAATTCATGAGATAAATCTGCGCTTGGGTCACCTGGTTCTCGACCGGCAGCCCAGTTCGATGAAATGCAGATTGCTGAATAAGGAATTTCCATTTCATTGGCTAATTTAACTTCTCTTGGCATTGTCATTCCTACCATTTCTCCTCCCAACTTTTCAATAGCATCAACTTCTGCACGAGTTTCAAAGTGTGGGCCTTGAGCAAGCCAATATGTGTAGTACATTTTCTCGTTATCACTAAAGTTTTGAGTTGATCTTAATACAGATTCAAGTTTTTCATTTAATTCCTTTGAGAATGGCTCAGTAACTGATGTAAATACTGCAAATGTATCGTTGAAACTTGTTGCAATGCCTGAAAAGTCGATATATTGTCCTGCTAATGCTACTTTACCAGGTGGTAAGTCTTTGACTAAAGTTCCAATAGAGCAAACAGAAATTATTACATCACAACCAGCATTGATTAGTGCGGTGATATTGGCTTTGTGATTTATCATGTGGGGAGGTTTGTTTGCTTCATCATTATTATGATGTCTTTGTAAAAATATCAACTCTTTTGCTTTGCCGCCATAGGTCATTGAAATACATTTTAGAGGAACTTCACCATACTTTGTTTCCACAGTTACTAGATCTGTTCGAGTAATACCCAAATGATGCTCTGATAGAGTTTCAATGTAATCCTTACCGAAATCAATCGAGATAAGTCCAGTGCCGCCAATAATGCCAATGCGGTCCATATAGCATCACCAAATGGTGGAAAGAAATTATTCCTCTAGTCGAGAAATTAAGTCGGCTTTCTTACCAGATACTGGTTTTCCAGCAGCCTTTAGAAGTTCCTTCAATTCTGCAACAGTCATACTGCTGTAATCAGTATCTGTAGATTCTGTAACCTCTGGCTCTTCTTCTACATTTTCTGCTTCAGGCTCTTCTGCTACAGACTCTTCTGCCGCAGGAGCATCTTCATCCGCATCTTGCTTTTCTGATTCTGGTTCCATTGCTTCTGCCGCATCTAGAATGGAAGGAGTAGCTTCTGAATCTGCTTCCTCTTCCATTGCTGCTGCGAGGGCTGCAGCTTTCTTTGCTTTCAATTCTGCAGCGACACGCTTCTCTTCAGCATGGATTTCATCAAGTGTTGGTCCTTTTTCAGTGACTACACCAGATTGAAGAAGTTGACTCTTTCGAATTGCGACTGACTTGATTGGATAAATTGGTTTGACTGCTTTTCTAATATCTTCTTCTAGTTCGCCACCTAAAATTGACTCTTGAAGTTTAGAATAAGTGTTTTTAGCTGCATAACCAAGTAACAATTCTCTAGTCTTTGAGCGCATTACCTGTTTTACTGATGTTTGAACTCTCTTTTGGGTGATAATTAATGGCTTCAAGCATACAAGATATCCATCAGTAGTTACAACCTCAACAACATCGTCTATCTTACCACGGTACCGACGAATCTGTCTTCGAGTATGATCTGTTTGATGGTGATGCCCAATGAAGGTGGTCAAAGCGTCTTGCCCGACACATTCATGCACTCTGAATCTCAAAATTACATGCATCTTGGTAAAATCGCCATTGAATTCCTGCAAAGTCATTTCATAAACTCTGCCAACAATAGATTCGTCAGACTCTCCCAGAGTTTCACCGATGTTCTTGAAGTCCCATGGATGTCGAGGTGCACGAATTGTGTACCATCGCTTCATCTTCCACTTGTCACGCTGTTTACGTGCTGCTGCACGTGCTTTTGCACTCACTTTCTTTGCCATCGATATCAACTCGGTTAGTCTTGCGGGGGCTACCCCACTTGCAAGTTGCCGACTAACCTCCCCTATTTGAAAGAGACTATTGCAAACCACAACAAATCAAATACCATAATCAACAAAACTCATCAATAACTAACCGATCCAATCATCATGGCCATACACCACATCAATTGTCGTACAGCATCCAGTGGAATAGATAATCTGGCTGCAATTGTTGATGCCATGACATGGCTATGTGGTGATGAAGAATTACTTTCGGTTGACAAAACAACTTCCTATCATGGATCAGAAATAAATCTCTTAACAACACATATTTCCAAAAATAGGGACATAAAATCATTTGTTGACAAACTTAAGCAGGCTGATTTGTTGAAGATTTCTGAAAATCTTGCAGATAGAATAGATGACAGCAATAATCTTCACTTTCGCATTTGCCTCGATTCTTTGATAAGTGGTGAAATTAACCTCGCAGAAGCAGATGAAAAAACCGTCAAATGTTTGATTAAAATTGAGGCATATCCTGGTCAAAATGCTATTGAACAGATAACTAATTTTTTAGGTTTAAATTGATCAAAAATTGATTTTTAATTTTAAGGTAAATCACAAGAGGTTAAGTATTCTAAGCGTGTCGGGTGTTTGAGGAGTAAACATGACACACGTTGTAACATCCACATGCGTTGACCACAAGTATCAGGAATGTGTTGCAGTATGCCCTGTTGACGCGTTTAGAGAAGCTGAAACTTATCTAGTAATCGACCCAGATGAATGCATAGATTGCGGTGCATGCATACCTGAGTGCCCAGTAGATGCTATCTTCGCCGATACAGACGTACCTGACGAAGAAGAGGAATGGATTGAAAGAAATGCTGAAGAATCAGTCGATGCTGAAATTGCTGAAGGTGATTCGCCCGTTCTTGCAGACTAATACTAGGAGTTTTTTCTATGGCTGACTTAGATTTTAATCAATTGCGTAGCGGTAGCGAGTTACTGAAAAGAGGTCTTGCTAGAATGCAACAAGGTGGTGTCATTATGGACGTTGTAAACCCTGAACAGGCTGCTGTGGCTGAAGATGCTGGAGCAGTTGCAGTAATGGCACTCGAAAGAGTCCCTGCTGATATTAGAAAACAAGGTGGAGTCGCTAGAATGAGCCACCCAGACATGATTCAAGGAATCCTTGACTGTACCTCAATTCCAGTTATGGCTAAATCTAGAATCGGTCATGAAGGTGAATCTAGGGTTTTAGAATCCATGGGAGTCGATATGATTGATGAATCAGAAGTACTAACTCCAGCAGATCCATTCTTCCACATCAACAAAAAAGATTTTGAGATACCATTTGTTTGTGGAGCAACCGAATTATCTGAAGCAGTTCGTAGAATATATGAGGGCGCAGCTATGATTAGAACAAAGGGTGAAGCAGGTACTGGCAATGTAGTTGCGGCTGTCACCCATGCTAGAATAATTGACCAAGAAATCAAGCAACTGCAAAATTTGGATGATGAAAAATTGTCAATAGCTGCTGATTCAATTATCTCACGCTACAGAGTCTTAGCAGACAAGTCTTCTCTACCAGGAACATATGATATGACTCCCTTTGGACCAATTGATAACGACATGCACAGTGAAGTGGTAGAAATACTAAATGAGGTTAAAGAATATCAGAGATTACCTGTAGTTACCTTTTCTGCAGGTGGCATTGCCACTCCAGCAGATGCATCCTTGATGATGAGAATGGGTCTGGATGGTATCTTCGTTGGTTCTGGAATTTTCAAATCTGAAGACCCTAAAACTATGGCAGATGCAATAGTTCTTGCAACTCATCATTATGATGATGGCGCCAAGGTCGCTGAAGCAATGGCTATGACTGAAGGCGATCCAATGAAAGGGGATGAATTAGAAACTCTAGAAATTCGCTTGGATCAGCGTGGTTGGTAAATTAAACAGTTCGTTTAATGATTCTAGACTACAACTATTTTGGTAATGATACTTTTTGATCAGTTAGTATTGTACCTGTTTCGACTATTACATTATCACCGATTACACAATTAAACAATTCACAACTATCTCCGATAGTTACATCTTCACCAATAATTGATTCTATAATCTTACAATTATCACCAATTTTGGAACCATTCATAACTAAACTGTCTACAAGATTTGAATTTTTACCGACAATGGAGTCTTCGCATACTACTGTGGCAAATATAGGCGATGCTGATTTTGAATTACCGATTATATATCCTAATTCTGGCGTCAAATGGCCATCTGGTAAATCAAATGGTAATATTTTGGAATTTTTAACTAAGTGATTTTGAGCTTTAATCAATTCTTTTGGAGTTCCCACATCAAACCAAACTCCATTTAATTTAATACCAAATAATGGATAACCAAGTTTCAATAATTGCGGAAATAATTCTTTACTAAAGTCATACTTGGTATCTTTAGGAATATATTTCATTACTTCTGGTTCGATTATGTATAATCCTGCATTTATTACATTACTGAATGCTTCTTCTTGTTTTGGTTTTTCTAAGAATTTACTTATGTAACCCTTGTTTAATGAACCATCTACTTCTCCACCCTGAGTTTCTGACAAACCAACAATGCCGAACTGAGTTGGATCATCTACTTCCCATAAAGCCATAGTAACCTTGGCCTTTGATGTCTTGTGAGCATCAATTATCAGTGAAAGGTCAGATGACAAAATTGCATCTCCTGAAGCGACAATAAAGGTTTGAGTTAGTTTATCCTCGAGTAATTTAACGCTGCCTGCAGTACCCATGGGAGTACTTTCTTGATTTACCGAGCAAACTGCTTGTAGATTCATATCCCAAGTATTAACGAGATTTTGTAACCCCTGACCTTTGTATCCAGTGGTAACTATAATTTCATTGACCCCGGTTTTGATTAGCGCATTTTTAACGTAATCAATTACTGGCATACCTAATACATTTACCAATGGTTTAGGTTTGTTTTCAGTGAGTGGGTATAGCCTTGTGCCTTTCCCACCAGCCATAATTATGCCAAGCATGGGCACACCTTATCTTCGTCTTGTTGCGTTAACATCGATTCTTCGCATGTTCTTTTTCTTTTCAGATTTCTTCGACTTACCTTTGCTGACAAAATCTTCTCCACTTAAGCCACCAAATGTTATGCTACCATTAGAAAGCAAGGACTGTGCTAAGTTCTCTGCAACCTTCTCCGACTGCGCACCTGTTTGCATTTCTTGAGCAACTGCTGCATTGTGGTCGGTTAACCAAGACTTTCTCTCTTCCCTTACCGATTTCAACTCATCTCTGGCTTTGTTAACATCAACCATCAATTCATCTATTTTAGCATGGACTTCATTGGCTTTTTCCTTTAGTTCAACAAACTCTAAGTGGAATCTGTCACCTTCTGACTTAAGGAAATCACGGTGAGCAAATGCTTCATCTACTTCGGGAGTCTTAGCGTTGAGTCGCTCAACAGCTTGTATCATTTCATTATGGGCTGCATCTGCTTCAACCTTGAGAGTCTTAATCGCCACGTCAATATCTGACATGTCAACTTCAACCATTTTGAATTTGGTTACTTCTGGTTCTAGTTCTTCGATTCGCTTCGAAAATTCTTTGATTTTCTTGACCATTTCCTTTTCTTTATTTATACCAACTGAAGTTGTCTCGAATTTCTTCTCTAGTGCATCTACTTGTTGTTTTAAGTCAGCATATTCTGCTGTTGCAGAACGCTTGTTATTGTGATCTTTTCTCTTACCCTTAATCTGAGAAATCAAATCTCTCATTTGACTTTGAATAGTATTACGCTTTTCTTTGAAAGATTTAATCTCGGCTCGCATTGCCCTTACTTCAGTAACTAGTAATTCGATTTTCTCACGGTGCTCTTTGTATTGGCCTTGAACGGAATTTCTTTTCTCAGCAGAAACCTTTGCTTGGGCATTGAAATTGTTTCTTGTTTCACGCATCTTACGAACTTTTGTTTCCATTGCATGAAGTCTTTCACGTAAGTCTGCATCTGGCCTCTCATCGGCCTCATTCAGTCTACCGCGCATGGTTGGTGGTATAGGTTTACCATTTCAAATTATGGCTTGCTGTAAAACCAGCATCAAACAATGATATAAGTCAATAATGATGAGGAAATTATTGTACCGATAATTCCAATCACATTGAACACCGTAGATGATGCTGACCTTATCTTTTCTTTGAAAACCGACCTTATTCTTACATTCATCTGTGAACCAGTAAGAAGTTCCCCACTGACTTCCTCAAGCCTAACGCTAACTGTAGCCTCGCCGAATCTTTCTGGAAGTAATGTTTGCCAAGCGACCGTACCGTCTCTAAGCAAAGCGGACATTATTGCAAGAATATCTTGATTTCCAGATTGGGAAAGCGGCACACCTGAATCTGGCCAAATTTTTTCTTCTCCAGGTTCAAGCAAATATGTCAAAGCTAAGTCGTGAGGTCTAAAATCAGGCGACTGTACTCTTAGAACAACGGTTCTTGACTCATTTGAAAGATTGTGCATGTAGGTGAATAAATTTGCCTTTCCATGCACTACATTCTCCATATCTACCTCAAAAATTATGTCATCCTTAATCGATTTCCGGCCCGAAGCCAAATCTTCCTCAATCCTACCAATCATTCGGAAAAACGCAGGACAGCGATCTTGTAAATGATCAATTATAACCAACCATTCTTCAATTGTAAAAACTTCATGACTTCTGACAAATTCAACTCCGGCTTTGGTAAAAATTTCACCAAATTCTGTATCGACTGATGACAAATCAAGACCTTGGGAGTGCTTGTAAAGAGTCATCATCATTTTCTCTCTAGCAAATCTTGGGTCAACTCCACGCTTCACATGAGACTCTAATTCTCCAACAAAGTGTTCATACTCTGATTTCAACAATGGGTCTAACTGAGACTTAACCAAATCTGAGAACACCATGCCAAGGGTTGAAGGATGAATCGGAGAGTTATATGCATTTAACAAACCAGTCCTCTCAGCCATATTGAAATTAGATGACCTAGTTGAAATATGCTGTCCTGTGGACAGGATTGTCAAAGAAAACGACAGTGCTAAGAAATTCTTACCCATATCGGTTTGAATGCCATAAAATGCGATTGCTGAAAGGGATAAAATTGCCAATAATGCGCACATTAGAGAGAAGAAATGTTTAGTTACAGACCGTTTGATTGATTCTTCTAATGGCTCATAACCATGTAATGATTTAATTGAAAAGTGCTTTGATTGCGCTGATTTGACCTCTTTTTCAAATGCTTTAATCGTTAAATTCACCCTATGACGGTGCAAAGCGAGAGCAAGGATGTAACCAAGCAGAATTACGAAAGCAAGAGCAACTAGAATTGATGAAAAGCTCTGCCCGATTGTTGGTTCGATGAAATCTACCCACCAATTTGGCGACGAATTAGCATAAGCCCAAGCACCAAAGAATGCTAGAATTGCAAACCCAGGCAAGAATAACAGCAATCTAATTCCAAAGGATATTAATTGTCTATCAAAAGCATACAAAAAGGATTCATTATTCCATTTTGCTATCTGCTTTAATGATTTAGAACTAATATTCTTTACAGTTTCTGATATTGTCGAATGATCCTCATTTTGTGACTTTTCATTTGAAGACTCTGATGATTCATCCTCTTTTTCATTTACTTCATCAGGAATATCATCTGTCATACTATGCCACCTTTAGTTAATTATGATTTTAATTATAACGTTAACACTTTCAGATAATTATTCTATCAGCAATTTCTTTGCTAATTTGGACAGTCATGTCAGCAACCTGATACGAGCCATCATCGATTGATTTAATCTCTGACCCCACTGTAATATTCAAATTGTTCAAAAAATGTAGGTCTGATTTACCAGCAGCTATAATTTTGATAGTTGAAGATTCACCTTTAGAAAGTTGATTTAGATTTTTAAAACCTTCACTTGAAGTATTTACTCTTGATTCAATATCTTCAGACATTGTAGGTATTGTTGTCCCACTTGGATCGATTTTAGGATTATTGAGGTATATGGTAAGAGCAACTTCTAGGTCATCGTCAATCGCATGTTCTAATCTACAAGCCGTTTCATGTTGATTTCCATCAAATGGTAAATGCTGTAGTAGGACTTCGGCTAATCGATGGCGTCGCTTCATTTTTTTCCCATAGACCAATCCTTTCTCAGTTAAAGTAGAGCCTTTGTATGGAATATATTCTAAGTAACCTTTGGAGGCGAGTCTTTGCACCATTTCAGTTGTTGAAGCAGGAGTTACTCTAAGCGCCTCAGCTAAATCTCCTGTCCTAACTCTAGCATCAGAATCTTTTTCATAAAATTGATACATCATCTCAAGATACTCGTCTTCGAATTCTTGAAAGTGCCCTGCTGACATGTTATCACCCTTATATTATATATTATTGAAGTTAACCATCTTTTGAATTAAAAATCATCTTACATGATGGGCATCTAACTGAGCCATCATATGATTCAGGGATTCGAAGACTTTGGGAACATTCAGGGCAAGAAATCTCAACCTTTCCATCATTATTGTTCTCTATTACCTCATCTTCTTCCTGAATCTCTTCCTCGTCTATCTCTGAACCAACATCGAAACTATGTGAACAATCAGGACACCTTACAGAACCTTGATAGTTTTCAGGTACTCGAAGTTGCCTAGAACAAACTGGACAACCGATTTCAATCTTGACATCGGATAATTTAACAGACTCTTTTTTGCGACTTTTAACCTCTGACTTCTGCTTCTTTGGCTGCCTGTTGGAGTTCTCACGGATTCGAATAGTCAAAACAATTAGAGAAGAAACTGCCAATCCCCCCAATATTCCTGACCACGGAATAGAAAAATTATCTGATGAATCCTCTGTGATAATTGTTGAAAGGAATATGTTGCTGATTTGCAGTGTATCACTACCATAATCCCACTTGCAATTTATACTAACTTCATCTCCCTCTGGCCAAGCAAAACTAAACGAAATTGTATCAGATGAGCCTGCAGTTATCGGTGTTGTACTTGATTCAGACAGTTTAAATCCATCTCTGTCATAAAGAATAATAGTTCCACTTTCACCTGTAACAGTGCCTTTATTCTCCAACAACACTGTCACACTAGCAGTTTCACCTGCTACTGGACGATTCGGATTAGATTGTGAATTGAAACTAATTGCGTATTGTGGCCTATCTTGAGGTATGGATTTAGTAAATGATGAGAATGAAGATTCTGCAGTCCAGTTTATCTCTTGGACTCTAATTATTACATACTCTGCTTCTACAAAACCAAAATTGAAAGCATCGCCTGATGAACCTGAACTAATGGTCATGTCGACATCATAAACAATCGTATCATCT
This sequence comes from Candidatus Poseidoniaceae archaeon, assembly GCA_022451835.1. Lineage (GTDB taxonomy): Archaea > Thermoplasmatota > Poseidoniia > Poseidoniales > Poseidoniaceae > MGIIa-L1. The sequence goes on along the minus strand of JAKUNX010000011.1, from coordinate 7,786 downwards.
AAGTTACTACCATATCCTAATTTCACATTTACTTCCCGGTCTATTCCAGATGATAGATTTACCACCCAGTTAGCAGTAACTCCATCCTCAATAGTCCATGAAACATCATATATTGACAATGCAAAACTTTGCCTTTCCGATACGGGAATTGATACTTCACCAGAGATTCCATCAGTAATTTCACCATCAGTAGAATATAATGACCAGTTAAACTGTTCCGCGCCTGAAACTAATATTGGGACTGTAATGGTGACTTCTCCAGCTTCATCTGGCCCTAAGGTCACCATACTACCTTGATAACTTCCTGCAGATGATTCCATTTTTAGTGAAACATTACCTTGCTTTGTACCTGTATTTCTTACCAACAACGAGAATGTAGATTCATCACCCACGTGCCATGGCCCATCCGTTGTAGAAGGCGTAAAACTACCAGCATACTCGAATAAAGCTGATTCAACTGTAAATGTCTCTGATGAAGTATTGATTGATGACGAGTCGATTCTCTGACCTGATAAATAACATACTAACTCTCCAGGTTTCAAAATAATAGTAAAGTCTACATTTGTATTAGAAGAAGATTGAACAATAATTGCTGAATTATAAACTACTTCTTGATCGAATAAACAGGTTTTTTCGCCTGAAAAATCAACGGTACCATTGTTGTAAGTTTCCACAGTGATATCTAAATTCTCGCCTGAAACTAAATTTTGAGCATCATAAACTATTGAAGTTTCTAAAATTGGTAGCGGTGGAGGATTAACACTGGCGGTGAAATTTTGGAAGTTGTCTAAAATGTAATCATCTAAGGTTCCATTTAGGCTTATTGATATCGAAAATAACCCCTCAAAAACTTGTATTGTAGAATTAAAATATACGATTTTTGTTGACATTCCATCGACGTCAAATGGCTCTGAAGTTTGCTCTTCTGAGGTAATTCCGTTGTCTAAAGATAGATTAACGCTTCCAGTCCACATGTAATCTCCGCTGTTGATTATCGGGATTTGAAACTGAACAAAATCTCCATCACTTAGGGAATAATTACCAGTTAATACTGAATTAGAATCTATCGATTCCAAAATAATTGATGATTCAGGCGCTATTGAAATATTTAGCGGATTCAATCTATGAATCGTTCTTTGAAAACTTGACAGATTATTTTGTGATTCAATACCCACGTCACCTGTCAGGCCGACAGAAATTATTGTGTAGCCATAATCTAATGATGTGAAATTATATGAAATCTGTTGTTGCGCTCCCTCTACTAAATCATAAGATATGCTTGAGTTGATCAGTACGCTTCCATCTATGGCTGAGGCTTCAAAATAGACTTGCCCAACATAATTCACTCCAGTCCCTTCATCTGTTGAGGAAAGATTGAATTCTAATTCAAAATATGCTTCATCTGTAGTTTGAAAGTCAACCAAATTAATAGATTCTGATTCAATTGTAACTCCACTCCCACTTGCAGATACTAAAGGGGTATTAAATAAAAATAAAAAAGTCACAAAAATAGCGAAAAATGTAACATAATTCCTGTTACAATCACCCGCCATATAACTCTCAATTCGTTATGGTTATTGACCTTCACGCAAAACCATCCATCTGCGCCATGTTTTTCAACATTGAATTTCACCCGCCGTATATGACACCCGAGGACTTATTGCGCGTTGAGCCTGAAGTCCTAGCAAAATTAATTCTCCACAAAAGAGAAAGAATTTCTCAATCACTACCCAAAATCATTGAATCATTAGGTGAAGAAAAGCATACTGCTGAGAATTTAGCACGAAACTCAAGAGCTAGTAAAGAGGGTTTAGAACCTAAGGTAAGCAACCTATACAATGAACGTGTAAAAATTGTTACGAAACTCAATGAGAAGTTTGACACAAATAAATTTGAAGATGATGAAAAAGATACATTTAATGAAATTTCTGAAAAATTAAAATCAAACCAAACTAGTGTTGAACATTTTAACAAATTACTTTCTGATGTCATTGAAATTTGTTCAAAATATGACGAGAAAATTGAAGATTTAACCTCATATAAATCTTCAATAAAGGCCAATGAAGCATTATCAGAAATAATTGACGATTTTGAAAATGCCAAAAAAAGATGGAATGAAAATGAATCTAACAGACGCAGACTTGAATCAAAATTCACCAAGTTATCTACGAATCTAAGAGATTCTAATACTTCCAAAGATTATTGGGGAGAGAAGTTGAATTCAGGTTTTGAAGAATTATTAGTTGATGCCAAACGTGTTGCAGAAGGAGGACTTTCTAGCAGACAGTTGTCCCGTAATAATAAAGGTAAAATTAACTCAAGGAGGCGTTAAATTGTTAGCAGATTTTGAACAATCAAATATTGATTTAAAACATCTAGCAAATTATGGCTACATCATAAAAGCAATCAAAGGTGATGAACTATTTACTGACATAAAAATAGATTCTAATTACCTCTCTAAACTTGAAAGCCAGTTAACTCTTTTTGCCGAGTCACAAAAAATCACCAAACCTCTAATTCAGCGAAGAAATGGCATCATCAAGCACCTGAGAAAGATTTTGACAAATAAATTCACCAATTCCAAACTATCTTCTTTTGGCTCTTTCGAGTCGGGATTAAGCCTGTCAAATGGAGATATTGATTTGTGCTTAGAATTCGACGGAGAGTCTCCAAAGAAAGTTCTGAATAAAATCGCTAGAATGTTAAATCAGGATAGCATGAAAAATGTGAAATTAATCACTAATGCTAAAGTCCCAATTGTAAAATTTATTGATAGTCAATCAATGATTCCAGTAGATATCTCTGTGAATAACAGTTTGTCAGTATACAATACAGAATTGCTTCGAAGATATTGCGATGTCGATCCGAGGGTTAAACCATTCATTCTAGCAATTAAGTATTGGGCTAGAAACAGGGGGGTGTGCGAACCCACATCTGGGACTTTCTCATCTTATGCATGGACTCTAATAGCAATAAACGCGTTGCAAACCATGCAAGACCCAGTAATTCCTAACCTATGTACCAGAGATGGCACTAATGTTGTTGAGATTGATGGTAAAAAATATGATGTCTCTATGCAAGATATTTCTAAATCTAAATTTGTCTCGAAAAATAATGAAACCGTAGCTGAACTAATCATGTCATTTTTCTCGAATTTAGCCACCAATTGGCCATGGAACGATTTTGTTATTTCAGTTAGAGAGGGGAGTCTAATTACTAGAAAAGCGAAAAATTGGGTTCATCAAAAACCCAAAATTAGCAATGCTATACAAGATAAAAAAATAATGCGTCTTGGTAAACACTCACTTCCAGTAGAAGACCCATTTGACGAGATACATGACTTGAGCATTGTTTTAGATGCTGAAGGAGTATTTGAAATTAGAGATGAAGTTTTGCGTGCATATTCTATGTTAAATGAATCTAAAAATTGGGAAACAATATGTGAAATAAAATACCCTGAGTTAGTACCTGAATCCCCTCAATTAGACCTTTTTGGCGACCTAAGAAATATGTCAGAATCTGAAATTAAAACTGATTTAGAAAATTTATATTCTCAATTGAATATAGTAGAGAAAAGTGTGTCTGTTCGTGAAAGTGAGAGAAATGATGCAATAAGAATGTCAAAAGCATTGAGAAGAAATGCTGAATTAGCAAAAGAACAATCTGTACTATCATCCGAATTAAGGCCGAGAAGATCTCAAATTGATGATGCTCAAAGTAAGCGAGATTCAAGTAACAATAACTACATCCCTGTACATTTAATTGAGGATGAGTTACAACGAGCATATCATAACTTAACTAAACAATCTGAAACTGGTATTGAACTATCATTCGAGAAAGAAAAAGCCTTGTTTTCATGGTTTTTCGAATTACAAAGCATGCATGTACATGCCAAAATAACTAGAGAGTACCATCGAGAATTTTTACGATTGGTCAATAAACAAGAAAAGTCAATTGAGCACATAAAGGACATAAAGCAAGAAATCGTTGATGTCAAAAGTTTAGGTAATTTTACAGAATTTGATGATTTAGCAAAAAGATTGCTAATTGAATTAAATCCATTGAAGAAAGAACGACGAAAACTCCGTCGTGAAGTAGGTCGATTAGAAGCATGGCTGAGAAAACAAAAACATACCCCAAGTAAGAAACATAAGAATCGAAAATCTCGAACATCTAGAAGAAAAAATGATACAAATGTTAAAGAAATCAAAAATAAAGTCATTTCTGGTGACTCATTTTCCCTACAAGACCTCGATTTATTGCTGAAAAATGGTGGAATAACATCTGTCAATAATCAATCTAGCAATAATAAACAAAGTAATAATCAAAAAACCAAGAAAAATAAACCAACTTTACAACCGCATAGAGGAAAAAGGGGCAAATCATCTAAAAATACATGAAGAGGTGATTAAATTTCCAAACTCCAATGGATTTTAGGGCCAAAGCCCGAAGAAATGCCAAAAAACTGGCAATTAAAAATTACTGAATTATTCAAATCTGAAACTGGTGAAAACTACTCAGAAAATACATTTAGAATGCTAAATATACCCGAATGGTATGGGAATAAAATCCTCATAGACACCAGTCTTTATCCACTGCCAGAATCTCTAATGGGGATAATATGGTCTAAGCCCTTAATGGAAAATCGAATTCGTATAGTATCTTTAGTTATCGATAAAAAGGCGCAAAACAATTCTCATGGGACTATGATACTTGATGATATAATCGGACACTCAAAATCCGAAGGTAAAACAATAATTCAGTTAGAAGTTCGCAAATCAAATATTAAGGCTCAAAAATTCTATTCTCGTCATGGTTTGAAAATAGAAAAGACACTAAGCAATTACTATTCAAACGAAGATGGACTTCTGATGGTAGGAGAACTTTGACTGTGACTAAAATTATACACCCAACCGATATGACAAAGCATGGAAGAGTTTGTTGTATCCGACTTAATGGATTCAAATTACATCCTCAGTGCTGCAATACTTGATGATCAGGGATTCGTTATCACATCAAAGCCTAATGATAGTAAAACCAAGGAGCAACTATCCAAATTTGCCGAAATACTCTACTCTTCTGAAGATTTTGACCAGACATCAATAATCACTGAAGAGCGAATTATAATTATTCACAAATTAGTAAAAGATTTCACCCTAGTCTTAGGATGTGATACAAAATCAAATTTAGGATTCCTAAGAAATGAAATTTCAAGCGCAGTATCCCGATTAAACACTTACTTTGATTCAACATCTCGTTAATCGCTGAATTCATCATAACAATTGATGATATCAAGCATTAAATGGGGGATACAGGTCGCCATAACAGTGTAAGGTGGGAATCTTGCACGCAAGGTGAGTATTGTAATGAGTGAAATTAATCAAGTTCTTGAGCAAAAAAAGAATATGGTAAATGAAAAAGCAACTAAATTCCGTGAGACACGAGACGAGTGGAACAAGAAATCCAAAACACATTCTACAGCAAGAAATGAATTGAATGCTGAAGTCAAAGAACTGATTGTTCAAGTTAGAGAGCAGAGAGAGATCAGAGAGCAAATGAACGAAATGGTTCGTGAAAAGAAAGTTATTCGACAAGAAGCAAACAAGAAAGTCAAAGAAATCAAATCACGTATGGATTCATCAAGAGGTCCTGTAGAACAGGAGAATTCCCGCGGTCGACGTGGACAAAGACCCGTCACTTCTCATCAGCTTAGAAGAGAACTTGAAAGATTAGAAAGAGAATTTGAGCAAGGTCGGCATACTGGTAAGAATGAAAAGAAAGTTATGAAAAGAATGAAGGAAATAAGTTCCAAACTAAAACAAATGACTTCTATTGATGATAGCAATGAAGACATGAAAGGTCTTCGAGAAGAACTGAAAATGGCACTTGCAGAACAAGAGGACGCTCATGAAGAAGTACAAACAGCTGCAAATGCTGCTCAAGAAGCACATGAATTAATGCTTCAGTGGAACAAAGAAGTTGACAAGCAACGAGAAAAGGCAGAATCATGCCATAGAGAGTTACGTAAGTCAAAGAAAGAAGGAGATAAAGCACATCACCTGTACATCGTATCTTTGCGCTGCTTACATTCAATACAAGACATGTCAGCTGCAATGTCAGGCAACGATGTTGAAGAGGGTGGTTCTAAGGCAAGAGTCGAGGTCCAAGACTTGATGACTAAATTAATGTCTGGAGATACACTTTCAACTGAAGAATTGATGCAATTGCAAAAATAGTCCAATATCAAAAACAAAATACCGAGTTAACTAATCGATTAAGAGGCATAACCATGATAGACAAAGACGATATTGCCCAAATCGTCGAAAAATATGACCGATTGAAATTAAGAATTGGCATGACTGCTTCGCATTCAGCATTGGATATATGTGATGGAGCAATAGAAGAAGGGTTCCCTACCGTTGCATATTGTAAGGAAGGTAGACACAAAACATATGCCAATTATTTCAAGGCACATCGTACAAGTTCTGGAAGAGTTAGACGAGGTATGGTAGATAAAGCAATTATCATGGACTCTTTTAATGATGTGATGGATGAATCAATGCAAATTGAAATGCGAAAGAGAAATGTAGTATACATACCTAATCGTTCATTTACTTCTTATTCAACAATCGATGATGTAGAAAACAATTTCCATGTCCCATTGTTTGGTTCAAGAAATATGCTTCGTATGGAAGAGCGAACTGAGGAGCAAGATTATTATTGGATTCTAGAAAAAGCAGGATTGCCATTTCCTGAGGCGATACAAAATCCCGAGGATATCGATTGCCTAGTTATCGTAAAACTGCATCATGCACAGAAAAAATTAGAGCGTGGTTTCTTCACATGTGCATCCTATCAAGAGTATACAGAGAAGTCTCAAGCGTTATTGAAAACCGGTGTTATTGATCAAGCTTCACTGGATGGCGCAAGAATAGAAAAATATGTCATTGGACCAGTATTTAATTTGAATTTCTTTTACAGTCCATTAGCAGAGCAAGGAGAAAAACTGGAATTGCTTGGAGTAGATTGGCGATTTGAATCTTCATTGGATGGTCATGTAAGATTACCTGCGCCACAACAAATGACTATGCCATTGCATCAGCAAATTCCTGAAATGACTGTTGTAGGACACAATACTGCTACAATTAGAGAATCTTTGTTGGAAAAAGCATTCGAACTAGGTGAGAAATTTATCAAGGCTAGTAAAGAGCATTATGACCCAGGTATTATTGGACCATTCTGCTTGCAAACCTGTATCGATAAAGACATGAATTACTACATTTATGATGTTGCACCAAGATTAGGTGGAGGCACAAATGTACATGTCAATGTTGGCCACCCTTATGGTAATGCTACTTGGAGAAAACCTATGTCAAGTGGCAGAAGAATTGCTATGGAACTACGTATGGCAGTAGAACAAGATAGACTTCTAGAAGTTCTAACTTGATAAATTAATGATTGTATTAATTTTTGCTCAACCCATAAATCCAGGGAAATACTGTTGGGTATATGCTACAGCATTTTCATGCGGATAGCCTTGGTTGACCAAATTTTGGTAATATTCTCTTGCTGGATCTGCTTGAACTACTGGTTGCTGGGGATAACTTTGGTTTTGTGTAACAGCAGCATAATTTTGTTGTTGTACTGGTTGTTGTTGAACCATTCGATAGTTTTGCTGACCCATTTGATTCATCTGCATTGTATTATATTGCTTGTTGGAATTTCTAAAACGTAGTAAAAATAGGGACCAAATAATTACCAGAATTAGAACTCGACCACCGGCAAT
>JAKUNX010000109.1 GCA_022451835.1 Candidatus Poseidoniaceae archaeon | reverse complement strand
GTTGGTTGTTGGTGCGGAGCGTGAAGGTATTAGCGAAGAAACAATCCAAAATTCCGATTACATAGTTAAGTTGCCAATGGATGGATTCGTACCCTCCTATAACCTCCAAGTAGCAGTTAGTGTACTGGCAGTTGAAGCGCTAAGGCAACGAAAATCTTAGTCCACATCTCTTTTATCTATACTACCCCAACGGGTATCTATGGGCAGGGGCATTCTCAACCCTTCGTTGAAGTTGAAAATGCTAGTATTTTCATTAATACCTCTTCTGTTAGCCCCTGGATGTCTTGATTTTGGTTCTGATGATTCCTCTGAATCCTCATCTCTTGATGGGGAAATAACAATCGAGGTTTGGCACACATTCGCATCTGAAAGTAAAGAAGAGGTTACATTTACCAATGCAGTTAGGGCTTTTGAAGCAGCAAATCCAAACATTACTGTAGAGATCACTCTTGTTCCTTATGGCAATGCTGACCAGTTATTCATGACTGCTGCACAAGGGGGAGAAGCCCCCGATTTAATGCGCCTTTCCAGTGATCAATTAGGAGCTATTGGCGAAGTAAGGGTTGACGGATTTCCGTTGCTTGAGGATTTACGCCCTCATTTAACCCCTCAAGACAGATCACAATTTGATAGCCGCGCACTAGATGCAATGCGTTACGGTGACGAATTATACGGCATACCAGCAAGCCAAGATTGTCTGTCACTTATTTTCAACAAAGCATTATTTGATGCTGAAGGCTTAGATTATCCAGATGAAACATGGACAGAGCAAGATTTGTTGTTTGCTGCAGAGCAACTGACTCAACAAGATGTTCAAGGCTTAGCATTACCAATTAAAACTGCATATTGGTGGTTCCCAATCCAAGAAGGCTTTGGCGGTTCATTATTCGATGAAAATGGTAATCCAACACTTGATTCAAACGGCTCGAGTGAATCTATGCGCTGGATGTTAGATTTAGAGTTAGAAAATGAAGTTGTAGCAACAGGCACCCAAATTGAAGGGATGAAGAATCAATTCATTACTTCAAAGGCTGCAATGATCATAGATGGACCTTGGAATTGGGCAACCTACGAGGATAGCAGATTGAATATTGGCCAAACCCTGTTACCAACAGTTAGTGAAACCGGTGAGAGAATGTCTCCGTTGGTTACTTACAAAGGCTGGACAGTGAGCAAACAAAGCGCTCACAAAGTTGCTGCAACGGAGTTAGCATTGTGGCTATCTTCATCATCTGTTCAGAAAGAATTTGCTCTTGAGACCTATACTATGCCGACCCATTCACAACTTGAAACCGATGAAGAGATACTTGGCGACGAGGTAATTGCAGGATTTCTTGAACAAACTAAGGTAGCGACTCCAGCACCCACAACCCGCGCTATGTCTTTGGTTTACGGCCCACTCTCAACTGCATTTGAACAAGCATATACTGCAACAGCATCAACTTCTGACGCGCTTTCTGATGCTAATGATGAGTTAATTTCTCTAATCGAAAATCTACAGAGAGCCGATGCGATTAAGCCGAATGTAGGATATAGAACAATTCAAGTTAATATTACGACCGATGGCTCAGAAAATTATTCAATTTATTTTGATGGCGAATTACATACTGAAATCATTGCAGATAATGGACAAGGTGTGCTATCGGCGGGTTATGATAATTGTACTGCAGATGGTATTGAAATGCAGCAGTTGGGGCAAATTAGATTGCTACCATCTGGGGCACAAGAAATCGAATGCTATCTAACTGGTATGGTGCCGAATAAACTACACAACATCGAGGTTTACGCTGATTCAAGCTTATTGTTCAGTGTTGAAGGTTTAACAGGAGTAAGTGATGAACGTCCAGACTCAGGCGATACCTCCCCAGTCATGTTTGCTATCGGCGCTATTGTACTATCTTTAATCGCGCTACTTAGTTACTCGAGGTATCGAGATGGCCAACTCGGTAGAACTAATTCCCGCCTTGCCCATTTCTATATTGCACCAGCAATGCTGGCACTTGCTGTACTGACCTTCTATCCTGTAATGTATGGTTTCTGGTTATCGTTTACTGATGCTGATCAAACCCATCTTGGAGAACAAGCCTTCATCGGGTTATCTAATTTCTGGGATGTAATAACTGCTTCAGGATTTATCCGAGTAACTATTTTCACACTGGTTTGGACAGTTGTCAACGTTAGCGCACATATTGGCTTAGGCTTGTTTTTGGCATTGGTGCTACAACGTGCTGATATCAAAGGCAAAACAGCCTATCGAACAATTCTATTACTTCCGTGGGCAGTACCATCTTACATCTCTGTACTAGTTTGGAAAGGAATGTTTCAACCAGATGGGCTAATTAACGATTTACTCGGTACAGATATTAATTTCCTCTCAGATCCCACCGGGGCGCAAATAATTGTAATTTTGGTTAACATTTGGCTTGGTATTCCTTTCATGATGATGTCGATAAGCGGCGCGCTTCAAGCACTGCCAAAAGATATGTATGAAGCTGCGAAAATAGATGGCGTGACTGGTTGGGATGCGTTCCGCCATCTCACCTTCCCAAATCTAAAGAGCGCTTTAGTGCCACTTTCTCTACTTGGATTTATTTGGACATTCAACATGTTCAATGTAATTTATCTCATGACCGATGGCGGCCCGGATTTGTATTTTGGTGAACCAGGTCAAACTGATATTTTGATTACCTATGTTTACGATGTCGCATTCAGAGATGGTGCGTATGGAGTAGCAGCAGCCTGGTCAGTGATAATTTTCCTAATGCTACTCGCATTCTCTTGGACTTACATGAAACAGACCAATGCAACGGAGGCCGCTGTATGATTAACGAGCGAATAATACGAGCGTGGTACACTCCGATTGAGGTGATGACATTGCGCACATGGCTGGTTGTTGCAACTATAGTCAACATTTTCTTGCTTACATTTGATTATCTCCGCGGCGACGATCAATTATTGTTGATTGGATTTATTGGCTGCGCATCAATTGCTGCACTAAGAGCATCTCTTCCAGGGCCAAATAATATTCAGCAAAGGAATATTTCATTGGTGATAAGTTCAGTAATAATTTCTTTAGGAATTTACCGATTTATTTTGATGCCTATTTCGCTGTTTAATGTTTGGATTAATGCGTGGATGGTTGTCCCGGGCATTTTGTCATTACTCTGGTTATCCAGTCGCGCTGTATCAGTATGGGCGACAAGAGAATTATCAGTCTCGGCGATAGAATATGGGCTAAAACGCAATTTCAATCTACAAAAGCGACACCAAAAAATCGGCTCGCATATTACTCTGCTTCACTTCGTCGTCATTACCTTGATTCCAATAATCTGGATTTTTGATATTGCAGTTTCTCCGGGCAATGCACTTGGTGGCGAAATAGGGGATTCATTTAGTGGCGAGCATTTTAGTAAAATACTCGAAGGTGAATCGTTTTGGATTTGGTTTAGAAATTCACTCATAGTTTCAATTGGTACTAGCCTACTTGGTTTAGTGATTGCAATACCTGCTGGATATGCTTTCAGTAGGTACAAGTTTACCGGCAGAGATGTTTCCATGTTCGCCTTCTTACTTGTTCAAATGTTCCCAGGAATCATCATCCTGGTACCTTATTTCTTGGTTATGAAAACCCTTGGATTACTCAATTCACATCTTGGTTTGATATTGGCATACTGTGTGACGGCACTACCACTTTGTGTGTGGATGCTGAAAGGATTCTTTGACACGGTGCCACGTGAATTAGAAGAAGCAGCAACACTCGATGGCTGTAACCAATTCCAAGTTTTCACTAAGGTTGTCCTACCTCTATCGCTGCCAGCAGTTGCGGTAACCGCACTGTTCAGCTTCCTTGCGGCATGGAATGAATTCCTTCTTGCCCTTACGTTCAATACCTCAAATGACATGTATACTCTCCCAGTAGGCCTTGCCTCATTGATTTCCGCTACCGGCCAAGCCTGGGGCGACTTTGCAGCGGCCAGTATTTTGGTTAGCCTGCCAGTAGCGCTACTATTCCTATTCTTCCAGAAGTTCTTGATCGAAGGGCTTGCAGCTGGAGGGGTAAAGGGGTGATACTATGGTTAGTGTAAATTATAATACTGTATCGAAGAAATATGATGATGGCTTTGTGGCTGTAAATGGATTAGATTTAGAAGTGAAAGATGGAGAATTCTTAGTCTTGCTGGGGCCTTCTGGCTGTGGTAAGTCTACCACACTTCGGATGCTTGCTGGTTTGGAAGAAGTAACCAATGGAGAAATTCAAATCGATGGTGTTACAATCAACCACCTTCCTCCAGGTGCACGTGGACTTGGTATGGTTTTCCAATCCTATGCACTTTATCCGCATATGACTATTGCTGACAATCTTTCGTTCGGATTAAGAATGGCCAAAGGCGATGCAAAATTAACTGGAGATGAGATTAAACAAAGAATCCAGGAAGCCGCAGAAATGCTTGATTTAGTTGAGCATTTAGATAAGAAACCAAAAGAATTGAGCGGCGGACAAAGGCAAAGAGTTGCACTTGGCCGAGCACTGGTTAGAAGGCCAAAGGTGCTACTTATGGACGAGCCACTATCCAATCTTGATGCCGAACTTAGACATCAAATGCGAAATGAAATCAGGAAATTACATGACGAACTCGGCACTACGACAATTTATGTAACTCACGACCAAATTGAAGCCATGACTTTAGCAGATCGTATTGCAATCTTAGATAAAGGAGTTCTACAACAGCACGATGAGCCATTGAATACTTATCACAATCCAGCGAATGACTTTGTCAAGAGCTTCCTTTGTGATCACATAGATGATTTGGTAAATACCGCAAACAACCTATTCAAGAAAGACCATGAGGTGACAAAATGAAGCAGCAGATTTGTATAGCAGCATTATTCCTTACAGTATTATTATTGCCAATGATCCCAGCTTCAGCGGATGAACCGATTATCGATTATAGTAGTGGTAATACGGTTTTTACTTACTCTGACAGTGCAACTACAGTAGAATTGGCTGGCGAGTGGGATTGGGACAATCCAGTTACACTTAGCGAATCATCAGGAGTTTGGACAGCAGAAGTTGCATTAAATGAAGGAATTTACTGCTACAAATTTATTGTCGATGGCGAGTATGTTTTCGACCCAAGCAACCCATATCGAGGCTACTGTGGAGACGTTGAAAATTCAGTAGTTAGGATAAAGGATTCAGCAAGGCCTAATTTCGCTAGTGAATTAATCAATGATCAATTAGTAATTACTTTCTTGCCAGGAACTAGCGGTGCTGAACCAGATGGCACCCCAGCCGGACTTGAAGCAGCAACATGGGATTCAGCC
>JAKUNX010000108.1 GCA_022451835.1 Candidatus Poseidoniaceae archaeon | reverse complement strand
CCAACATGGCCAAATTAGTAGATGGTAAAGTCATTCGACGAGAAGACGGTAAGGTTTTGAAACCAGAAGGATGGCAACCTCCTCAACTTGCTCAATTTGTAGAATGATTCGGTTGAGTTATTGCTTAGAACCGTTTAGGGATGTTATGAGCCGCCCTGTAGCACTGGTAACCGGAGGCGGGCAAGGCATAGGTGCAGCAACCTGCACAAGACTGGCTGAAGACGGATATGATGTTCTTTTGACATACAATACCTCATCAAAACCTGCTGAAATGGTAGTTGATGAAATCCGAGAGAGCGGCGGTGATGCCCTTGCTGTCAAAGTCGATTGTGCAAATCAAGGCGAGGTTGGTTTGTTGGGTATACATCCATGGATGGGCAGGAAAATTGATGTTTTAGTCTTAAATCATGGCGCATATAATCGAGTTGCTGCAGATCAATTAACCATTGAGACATTACGTGAAACTATGGCCGTCAACTTCGAAGGTTCTGTTGCTGTTTGGAAGGCTATTCAACCACATCTGAGTGATAAAGCAAGAATGGTAGTAGTTGGATCTCAATTAGGAACAAGAGGATCGCCCCATGGTGCGGATTATTCAGCATCAAAGGCTGCTTTAGCAGTGTGGGCAAGGTCGCTAGCACAACAAGTTGGACCAGAAGGAAAGCGAGTCAACATCCTTGCTCCGGGTTATGTTGATACTGCGATCTTAGCAGGGGATTCTGAAAAGAAGAGAGAACAAAGAGAAAATGAGGTGCCGCTAAAAAGAGTTGGAACTCCAGAGGATATGGCAAGTACAATTTCCTTCTTGGTCAGTGATGACTCTGCGTATATTACAGGAAGCATTATTCATGTCAATGGCGGTTTATATTTGCCATAGATAATACCACAATTGAAAACAGTCTAACATTTACAACCGATAGGAGGGGGACAATGTCTGGTGAATGGGACGATGATGGGGAGTTTGAAAATCTCGCTAATTTGTCTATTGATGATTCTGATTTGGTTATCAAAGACCCATTTGATTTATCAAAAGCACTTGAAGGTGCCGCTTTAGAACACCTTCACCCAGACAAGAAGCGATTCATCTTACATTCGGAATTTGAACCATCTGGAGACCAACCAAAAGCAATTGAAAATTTGATTTCTCAATTGGAAAATTCACAAAAAAGATGTGTTTTGCTTGGAGTGACTGGTAGTGGCAAGACATTTGCAATGGCTAAAGTGATTGAAAGACTGAACATTCCGACTTTAATTATGAGCCATAACAAGACCTTAGCAAGACAATTGTATCAAGAAATGGCTGGCTATTTTCCCGAGAATGCAGTTGACTACTTTGTTTCACATTATGACTATTATCAGCCAGAGGCATATCTTCCAAAACGGGATTTGTACATCGATAAAGAATTGTCAATCAATGAACGTATAGAGCAAGAAAGATTCGCAACAATTGCATCTTTAGTAACCCGTCCTGATTGTGTAATTGTCTCATCTGTTTCCTGTATTTACGGGCTAAATCCGCCAGAAACCTTCCTAGAATCGCATGTTAGGTGTCATGTTAGGCAACAAATTGAGCCTACTGACTTACTCAAAGAGTTGATTGCTTTACAATATACTAGAACAAATACTGATTTAGCTCGAGGGAATTGCCGACTGAGGGGTGAAGTTCTTGATGTCTGGATGCCATCTCGAGATGATCCTTTGCGAATTCAATTTGATTTTGATGGTGTGACGAAAATACAAGTCTGTGACCCTGTATCGTGGGAAGTTTTGGATACGCTTGATGAGGCATGGATTCATCCCAAAGAATTCTTTATGACTAGTCCAGAACGATTTGAAAGAGCGCTTGAATCAATTGAAACAGAATTAGACGGCCGTATCGCTGAATTCAAAAGTTTAGGTAAAGAATTGGAAGCTCACCGGATTGAACAGAAAACTCGCTATGATTTAGAGATGCTAAGAGAAATTGGCCATTGTCAATCGATTGAAAATTACTCGCTGCACTTTGATGGTAGAGAGATTGGTGAAAGGCCTTATTGTCTGTTGGACTTCTTCGCTGCTTGCGCTAAACAATTTCATGGAAATCCTGATAAATTCCTAGTAATAATGGATGAATCGCATGTCAGTTTACCTCAAGTAGGGGGAATGTATCATGGCGATCGGTCTCGAAAAGAAAATTTGATTGAGCATGGATTTAGATTACCCACTGCGGCTGACAATAGACCCCTAAAGATTCCTGAGTTTCAATCATTAGTTCCGCAAATGGTATATGTTTCAGCTACGCCAGGGGAACGAGAGTTACGACATTTGTGTGAAGTGACTGAGCAGACGATACCTAATGGCTTGCTACATGCGCAATCCAAAGGCGGAGCTGGCCCCCCAGACCTCAGTAAAAAACATCCTAAGGCAGAAAGTATGTATGATATGATTCAATCAATACAGCACATTTCAAAGATGGAAATTAGGCCAACTGGTTTACTCGATCCAAACATAGAGGTTCGTGATACAGAAGGACAAGTTTCCGACTTACTTTCTGAAATCAATCAACGAGTTAGCAATAATGAGCGATGTTTAATCACCGTACTTACGATAAAATTCGCCGAAGAAGTATCAGAATACCTTAACAGCATGGGAATAAAATCTCATCACTTACACTCTGAAATTGATACTATCGAGCGCTCAGAAATAATTAACGCATTGAGAATTGGTCATATCGATGTAATAGTAGGAATAAATCTTCTAAGAGAAGGGCTTGACATTCCTGAAGTAAGTCTTGTCGCAATATTTGATGCTGACAAGCAAGGATTTCTTAGAAATGAAAGAAGCCTACTACAAACCATTGGCAGAGCTGCTAGAAACCAAAATGGCAAAGTTATCCTATACGCTGATAAAATGTCTCCTGCAATGTCAGCAGCAATTCAGCAAACCCTAGAAAGGCGGGTAAGACAAGAAGCGTATAATAGTGAACACAATATTGTTCCAACAACTATCAAGAAGGCACTTCCTGACATGTATTCCAAGGATGAGGAATTTATCACAGGAACAAATACATCTGCTGGAAATAAGCGTTTAGTCGGTAAAAAAGGTGGACGTGGAGACGGGGATTGGGCTCAGCGTTTAGGCATTGGTGCCGGTGCTTGGGCTAAAACCACTGGGAAAAATAAAAATCCAATTGAAAATTCGAATTTTGAATTGACTTATGACGAACCATCCGATATTCAAGATAACCTTTCACCTGAACAGATCTCTGATTTATTAATCGAGCTTAAAGCCGAGATGGAAAACGCTGCCAAACAATTAGATTTTGAACAAGCAGCCAAACTAAGAGATCGAATTTTCGAGCTTGAACAATTGCTTTGATGATAAACAGGTTCATGTTTAGGATGTTTTTGGCAATAACATGGCGATATCACCGGATGACTTTGACATCCCGGTCTCAGACTATGATTTCGCAAATATTTCGACACCTGCATCATTGATTGACCAAATGGCTAATGCTGGAGGTTTTACTGCGACTAAGTTAGCTACTGCAAGAAACATATTACAAGATATGAAAAGACAAATTGATGAGGTTGATGGAGATGCACAAAAAGTCTGCAACTGGATTTCATTCCCTGCTTGTTTGTGTGCTACTGGAACAAGAAGTTTCTTCGTTGAAGGAGCTAAACAAAAAATGTTCAATGTTATCTCTACGACTTGTGGCACCTTAGACCATGATATTGCTCGTTCGTATCAAAATTATTATCACGGAGCATTTGAGCTTGATGACATCGAACTTGGCGAACATTCCCTAATGA
The DNA here is from genome assembly GCA_022451835.1 of Candidatus Poseidoniaceae archaeon. Taxonomy (GTDB): domain Archaea; phylum Thermoplasmatota; class Poseidoniia; order Poseidoniales; family Poseidoniaceae; genus MGIIa-L1. The sequence goes on along the minus strand of JAKUNX010000108.1, from coordinate 1,553 downwards.
GATTGGGCAATGTAATCGTACCAAATTCATCTTACGGAGAAATAATCGAAGAGATTGTAATGCCTGCATTAGAAGACATATACCAATCTCGATTAGCAGAAACCGGCTTAAGTGGAGCGGATGCTTGGATTGGTTTTGGCTCAATTCATTTGGTTTGGGAATTAGGTAAGCGTATCGGCAAACCAGATTCTCTTATCTATTGGGCTTGGAAAAACCAGATCCCAGTATGTATACCTGGAATAACTGATGGGTCAATAGGTGCACAATTATTCATGTTTAGACAAAAGTATCGTGATTTTCATATAGACACTTTAGCAGATGAGCAAGTTATGAGCGATTTAACTTGGGATGTTGAAACATCAAATGCTCTGATGGTCGGTGGTGGGATTTCTAAGCATCATGTGATTTGGTGGAATCAATATCGCGGAGGCTTAGATTCTGCTGTTTACATTACTACTGCACCGGAACACGATGGTAGTTTATCTGGCGCAAGACTTAGAGAAGCTATTTCATGGGGCAAGATGCGCCCAGAAGCGCCTAATGTATGCGTTGAAGGAGATGCGAGCGTATTATTACCCTTGATTGGTAGTGAATTATTTGGAGGAAAATGAGATGAGAAAAAAACATAATGCCATACTTATGGTTTTGATGATGGCATTCATGTCATTATCTGGATGCTTTGGTGAAGATGAAGTCGAAGTTGTTGAGCAAACTAGTGGATTCTTTGAATTCCAAGATATGCTTGATGATAGAACATGGTACCATTACCCAGGAGGCATTAATGCAATGAATAACACTACAGCATTAGGAGGTGATAATGTTCCTTACTACTCAACCTCATCGTATTATAGCATAGGCATGTCAACTTTTGAACCAACCATGGGAATCACGTCAAGCGGCAACCTATACATCACAAGTTGGGGTAACGGCAATGCTGGCTCAACTGCAATTGTACAATGTAGCAATATGGTAGAAATGACCTCAATCACAGATTATACCTGTCAAGATGTATATGGGGCATTTCCGCCAGTGGCTAACTCTAACGATCCGTACGTATATGTTGACCCTTGGACAGACCGAATTATGAAATTCGACATGCATGCTCTTGGGGGAATGACTGTTGAATGGTCTGATGATGAAGGTGCTTCATGGACAGGACCATCAATAGCTACTGGTTATTCGGTACAAGATCACCAAACAATTGCCTCATCTCCATACGGGGGTCTTCTGCATGAAACTCTGTGGGTTTTCTGCATCAATGGAAACTACCCAGCACCATTATGCTCTGCGAGCCAAGATGGCGGTTTTACCTGGGGTCCTGAACTTCCGGGTGCTCCGGTAGACTGTCAAAGCGGCGGGCTATCAGCACACCTAATTGGTGCAGAAAACGGTAATTTCTATCGTGGACAAATAGGCTGTGATGGAACTGGTTATTCAATGTACAAAACAGAAGATGGTGCAATAACATGGACAGAACATGTACTCCCTACTGAAGAATCTGGAACTGCAGATACATGGAATGCTGAAGAAGCACAGGTTGATACCGATACACA
>JAKUNX010000107.1 GCA_022451835.1 Candidatus Poseidoniaceae archaeon | reverse complement strand
ATACTGCATATCCTCCATCTTCCCTGTTCTCCGGGTCTAGACCATGTTGTTCGTTATCGGTGATGTACCATTGTGAATCTGCAGAATCTTCCTCTGCGCCTCTTGCCATACCCATTGCGCCATCAACATGAGACAAGTTGACATGATGTTCAAGCGGTATAGTCTCCCCTGTTCCCCCACTACTACATTGAGGAGAAGTTATTGGATAAGTTCCAATCACTTTACATTCAGGATCTCCTGATTGAATAACAAAATCATTTACTACTCGATGAAAGAAAACTCCATCATAGATACCCGCCTCAATATGTTCAATTATGTTACTAGTGGTGGTTGGCGCCCATTCTTCAAACAATTCTATAGTAATTCTACCCGATGTCTCTGATGAGGTTAGGCCAGTATGATATGTTACATCGATAGCAAATACTGCATTGCCTTGATAAGAACGATTCATCGGAGTATCTTCTTCAACTGGTCCATCTGCCCATAGTGCAGGGTCTAAACCGTTAGACCGCCAAGAAGGTTGATCATCAAGACCTGAAACATTCGCTGGTACAATAACTAGCATGAAATTGAGAACCAAAATTAACGCAATTCGTCCTCGCATGTCATTTCCAAAACTATCTCACTCATGAATAATTCTACATCGAAGCGTCATACTCATGAGCAATTAGTTACTGGGTAGGGTATGGCCGCGGGCACCTCGTTGATTGAGGAAGATGTCTTGGATGCTGAAATTGTCGAAGTTTTATCGAATGGAAGTCGTAGAGAATTGAATATCTCGATGATTTCTACTATTGCAGTTTCAATAGTATTTTTATTGATGGCAATGTCGTTTGGTAAAGCGGTTATATATGATTCAAATCAAGAGGGTTCATTCTCCGGAGAATGGTGGGAAACTCCGTTACATCAGCGTCACAAAATGGATTTGCCAATGGATTTAATGCGCGCTCAATTACCCGAAAATGGCACTCTTGAAGTAAAGCCATATACGGAACATTTCATCGAAGTTGAACTACCGTTAGAAGAACAAGATGCTGGAACTCCAGGAGATGATTTAATGCACGTTGCTCTATGGCTGCCTGATGTTGAAGAAGGAGTTAAAGTTCCGGTAATTATGACAATACACCCTTACTATGACTTCGGAGGAGAGGGCATTCTTGGAGAAGATTCTTCACCAAATACTGTACCTGATGGTGGTGTTGGAAAATGGGTTTACGATACCTTTGTTCCTCACGGCTACGCACTAGCCCAAGCCTCAACCTTTGGAACTGGTCAGTCTACTCATTGTCAAGACGTCAAAGGTTTAGGTGAACAAATTGGTATACAAGCGGTGGTTGAATGGCTTGGTCAACAAGAATGGTCAAATGGTAATGTTGGACTTATGGGTAAGTCATATGCTGGAACTACTAACTGGGAGGCAGCACAAAATCCTTCAGAACATCTCAAAACCATAGTACCTATTTCTGGTTCTATCGGCGTCCAAGAAATGTTTTATCGCAATGGTTCATCTGAAAGCAGAGCTATGGTATACGATGCACTGTATGAAGGTGCGACCGCTGATGCCACATTTGATGATACTAGGATGTGCACAGATGATGCTATAGGGCCATTAAATCCACTAACTACATGGGCTGGAGCAGAATTTGGTGGCTCTAAGTGGAGCAAATACTGGGAAGAACGCCGTCATTTACCAGATGTCTTGGAAAATTACCGCGGTAGTGTTTACTTAGTTTGGGGATTACAAGATTGGAATGTTGATCCATACCACGCATTCCCGACCTATCAAATGATGATTGACGCTGGAATTAATGCCCGAGCGATTGCTGGACAATGGGCTCATAATTACCCAGACCAACCAGATAGACACTCTGAATTAAGCTCTGGGTACGGTCAAGAAGCCTATCCAAATATGAGCAGGATGGATTGGGCTGTTGAACTATTTGGCTGGTTTAATTATTATCTCAAAGATATTGGTGAAGAGCCTGAACCTATGGTTCAAATTCAAACCAATGATGGACGTTGGCATGTTGAAGAAACTTGGCCGCCTGAAGACATGACGTGGGATTTACAAGATATTGGTACTAATTGGTTAATTACCGGAAGTTCAGTAAATGGCTTTGGCTCATCAGTCACTTTAGTTAGTGAAGAATTATCTGAATTGACCCATATATCTGGCTTACCTACTTTACATTTAGATGTAACAACACAAAGTTGTCAAGGTGGTCAAATTTTCGCAACCTTGTATGATAATACTGACAATTTAAGATTAGGGCATGCCACAATGGATGTTCGCTATCGTGATGGAGGATATGATGCTAAAGCAACTGCTCCTTTAACTTCCTATACTATGCTAATGGAGTTTAATCCTCTTGATGTCATAGTCCCTGCTGGACATACACTGCGCATTGAATTAACTGAGTCTGGAGAAGATTACTTACCAAGCCCGTGTGCAACAAATCCGCTGGGTGGATTGGATGTCGATGGAGGAATAATCGGATTGCCAATCATTGACAGACCTAACTCGCACGATGCATGGTTCTTTGCTCCACCATGGTGGGAACAACAACCAATTCCAGAATGATATTTCCCAATTAGTTTCGGAAATATCGATTTCATGTACTTAGATAGCGTTAAAACCTACCTTTGAGTCGGAGTAACATGCACATTTCAGGAAAAATATTCATGGCTATCGGTATTGTTATCTGTTTAATTGGAGGAATTTTAATGGCCGTAGGTGGCAACAATATTGATGACTCTGGAGATTGGGACGTTGTCGAAAAAAGTGAATGGAATGGACAAAGTGGAACATTTCAATTTGAAGGAGATGGAGATTATCTTGTAATGGTTCGAGATACTGTTTCATGCGATTCATTTAGCCTTACTATCACTAATACATCTTCTGGTGATCAAGAAAGGTATGAAAATGAAGAATGTACTGAAGATGGCAGCAAACCTAAGGGGTATCAAGATGACCCAGCAGGATGGTATAACATGGGGATTACTCTTGAGGTTACAAATGCAGAACATGAAATTAATGCTAGCCATGAAATTTACTTAGTACCTTTTTGGGAAGTACTAGGTGAAGAAATTGGTGAAGCTGTGGTAGGAGGACTTCAAGGAGTTGCTGGCTTTGGTGTACTATGCTGCGGTGGAATTTTCACTATTTTTGGTCTAATATTGGGATTATTAGTAAATAATGATCAAAAAACGATAATTGTCCAAAATGGTGCTATGCCTGGCATGACTCAATATACCAATCAAACCATGATGACCCAACCAACAAAAGAATATGCCGATGTTCCAGTACAACCTCAAACCACAACTACGCAACAACCACAAGGTGAAGCTTTCTGGGATCAAGAGCAACCAAAAAATCCATTTTGATTAAGCAGAATCAGAATCCTGATTAAATAGGATTCCAAGATAGAAGCCGCAGCAATTTACTATGATATCTGATATTTTGTTATCCCAAGTTTCTTTGGCAAATTCATAAGGCAATACTAATTCGAGTAACTCCCAACCAATTGACAACACAAGAAAAAGATACCAATTAGTTATGACAAACCTGCCGACAATAAACCACTGGCAGAAATGACCAACTGACCATATATTCAGTAATACCAAACTATCACCTTACTCTTGCAAAATTAATTCTAAGTCTGATTTAATTCCATCTAAATTCCAATTATCTTCGCTCCAACGAACTCGTTGCAAGCCATCTTTACCAACAATAACTATGCCATTAGTATGCTCGACATCATAGTAAACAGTATGGCCACGTCCTTCTATTGAAGTGCTATTTTCACTTTCTGTTAGAACTACAGTAATACCAAAATCGGACCATATTTGCTCTACAGTGGAAAAATTGCCATCGACAAAATCATCGGTTGTAAGATAAGTCCAAGAAGTATTGAAGTAATTCATGTAATCAATTAAGTCGCTTGGACCATCACGCCATGGATCGACAGTTATCGATAAAAATGTTAGATTATCTTCTAACTCAAAAGAAAATTCCTCATATAGTGATTTTAAGTCTACAGTAATGAAAGAGCAAGCATCATGACAGTTCGTCAAAAAAAAGTTCACTACAATTACTCTTCCCTCAATACTTGAAGAGTTGAACGTTGTATTATTTGAATCAATTAATTCAAAATTACGGTATGCCTTGTTTGGTGAGATATCTTCCCCGTTATACAGATCATTATTTGGTGATGTACAACCTGCTAAAACGAGATTAAGTAGCATCACCCAAAGAACTGCTGACTGCCTCATTAAGACTCCTCAGTTCTTGATTTTTCTAAGTAAAGCAGTGGCAAATAAAGCGAACAGAATGAAACCATAGGACATTATCAAGTATTCAATTTGCGGATTCTGCTCATCTACCAATTGTGGTTCAGGGTGGTATTCGTAAAGGGTCATCGATTGGAAACCACCACCGCCACCACCGCCGCCACCGCCGCCGGAGTTGGCGTTACTCATGTCTGCTTCACCATGATAACACAACAAGAAATACGGGAATCCAATCATTCCAACAGTATCTCCATCAGTATTTACAACAGTCTTAGAAGAGCCACTTAGTGGCGTAGAGACATAATAATAGGTTCCTTGAGGGAATTCTGGAGTTGCAGCAAACCGTCCATTGCATTGATCCAGATCACCCATTCCAGAGACATAATTCCAGTCATCAATGCCATTATACCCTTGGTCTCCTCCTTCTGAAGTTCGTTCTACTTCGTAAGAAGATTTCAGCGGAATCACTTGACCATTGCTATCCCAACCATACATGCCGTAGATTGGATAACCGTCAAATGCCCAACCAATTATTGGAGAATGAGTAGTAGAATCTAAATCTGTATAATCATAATTGACAATTGTTTCCCCATTGGGGTCATCCCAAAATTGGCACATCGCATCAAAATGGTAGTGCACTCCACCCGGTCCATTGTGCGCCCCCCAATAACCGAGATCGATTGGTTGCGGGTCTTCATCAAAGTAAAGGAATTCAAGTGCTACGGCATCTCCTCCTGGACCTTCCTCAGGACCAAAAATCGGCACTCCGTTAACAGCAACAGCAACAGCACCTCGATCTGGAGCGCATTCATAAGCTCCATTAGCGGCTGGACAATTTGCAGAATTGTGACCGCCACTAGTGTCTTCAACAGGATTTAGAGGGATTGTCCAATCCATATTTTGTTCATCAGCATTAGCAGCAAAAGCTGACAGCCAGTTGTGATTAGGAATTGCATTGGAGGTCACTTGCATGTTGTTGGAATCCACAGTCACTGAAACATCACACTGGAACCAAGGACCAGAACCGCCGCCACCACCGGATTGTCCAGCACCTCGAGTGTTAGAA
>JAKUNX010000106.1 GCA_022451835.1 Candidatus Poseidoniaceae archaeon | reverse complement strand
CAGCCAATCTAAGAGCTAAATTTGCTGCTGTTATCGATGCACATCTGGTTCCACCATCGGCATTTAGAATATCACAATCTACGTTTAATGCAATTGGCCCTAATTGTTCCAAATCAACGGCAGCACGTAGAGATCTAGCAACTAAGCGCTCAATCTCTTGTGTTCTGCCTTTAGCACCGCGTCGCTCTCTTCTAAATCTTGAATCTGTTGAACCTGGTAAAAGTGAATATTCAGCATGAACCCAACCCTTGGTAGAATCTCTTGGGAACCATCCAGGAAGTCTTGCTTCTTTGGTACAACACGCTAAAACTACGGTGTCACCTTGTCGATAAAGGATGGATGCCAAGGCATTTGAAGTGAAATCTATCTCTACTTCAACATGTCTCATTTGGTCAGCTGTTCTGGTAGTCTCAAACTCGGTCTTGAACTTCGCCATGCTTCGCCCATGACTCTTCTTTCATCAAATCTTCTCAAGAAAGCGACTAAAGTGGAATGAGTAAATTGAAATTAAGGTTCTCGCTGGGATGGTTATGAGCCAACCGAGAGTCGTGATATGTGGTGTAGCAAGGACTCCAATTGGTAGTTTCATGGGTACATTATCCTCAATGACAGCGGTAGAACTCGGTGTTGCGGCTGTTAAGGAACTTTGCAATAGAGTCGGGATCGATGCTGCAAGTGGAATAGTTGATGAGATTCTATTCGGACAAGTTCTTCAAGCAGGTTGTGGACAAAATCCTGCTAGACAAGTTGCATTAGGAGCTGGGCTGCCTGTCTCCACAGCAGCCACTACAATCAACAAGGTATGTGGTAGTTCATTGAAGGCTGCAATGATGGCAGCAAATAGTATCAGTGCTGGTAAATCAAAGGTAATAATTGCAGGTGGAATGGAAAGTATGTCTAATGCGCCACAATTATTGATAGGCCATAGAAAAGGCAAGAAGATGGGTGATTCAAAACTAATTGATTCGATGATCCATGATGGCTTGTGGGATGTATACAATGATATTCACATGGGCAATACAGGTGAAACTATAGCGGAAGAATCTGGAATTAGTAGAATTGATTCTGATGAGTTTGCTATTCGAAGTCATCAAAGAGCCGCGGAAGCATGGCATCAAGGTTGGTTTGATTGGGAAACCTTCACTGTGAATGTTCCTCAAAGAAAGGGAGATGATGTTCAGTTCAATAAGGATGAAGGAATTAAACCAAATTCTAATCTTCAAACATTGGCAAATCTACGCCCTGTTTTTAACAATCAAGGACAAGTCACAGCAGGCAATGCTAGCACTCTAAATGATGGTGCTAGTGCAGTATTAATCACCAGCGAATCAAATGCCGTTGAGAATGGATGGGATATAATTGCTTATATCGACGATTATTGCACTAGTGGTGTTGAGCCTCACAGAGTAATGAGTGCGCCAATTCCAGCAATCAAGACTTTACTTGAGCGCAATTCACTCGATGTATTAGATGTCGATATTTACGAACACAATGAAGCGTTTGCTTCGGCATCATGTGCTATAGCAAAAGAATTAGACATTCCACATGATAGATTAAATCTAAACGGTGGTGCAATTTCAATCGGTCATCCGCTTGGAAGTAGTGGTACTAGGTGTCTAATCACTTTGCTAGGTATCATGCGCAGAACAGAATCAAAGTCTGGCATTGTAACATTATGTCTAGGTGGTGGCAATGCAGTTGCAATGCTTGTTAGAATCCAGTGACGGCGCGAAATTCTAACCATACAGGTAGCCATAATATCTCTATTCTCTACTGTGGGTATCAAATAGGGCAGTAAGGCGGCATTGTTTGTTCGATATGGTGTCTTTCTCAGATCTTGGAGTTTCTAGAGTGCTTGTAGAGGCACTTGCTGCTCAAGGAATTGACAAACCCTTTGAAGTACAAACCGAATCAATTCCAGATGGAATGTTAGGAAATGATCTATGTTGCCGAGCACCGACAGGGTCGGGTAAAACATTGGCATTTGGTTTGCCACTAATTGAGCGAACTAAACCGGCTGAGCCAGGATTTCCTACTTCACTAATTCTAACCCCTACAAGAGAACTTGCAGAGCAAATTTTCCAAGTTTTAGACCCACTTTCTAGAGAACATAACTTGTATACCTATGCCGTTTATGGAGGAGTATCTTACAATAAGCAGTTTAAGGCATTAGACCGAGGAGTTGATATTTTAGTTGCCTGCCCGGGAAGATTACTTGATTTAATTGATCGAGGTTCTATTTCACTAGAAGATGTTGATATTGTGGTTCTTGATGAAGCCGATAGAATGGCGGACATGGGTTTTATCAAACCAGTTTGTCAAATTCTTGATGAGTGTAGAAGAGATCGTCAAACAATTTTGTTCAGTGCAACTTTGGATGATGAAGTTGCTGATTTAGTGAGAGATTATCAAAACAATCCGGTTACCATTGAAGTAGGCCCTAAAGAGGTTTCAATGGACAGTATGACTCATTACTTCTGGCTGATGCCCAATTCAAAGAAATCAACAATTTGTTCAGAAGTAATTAGAAAATGTGGAAGAACAATTGTGTTTTGCCGAACAAGAGCTGGCACAGATAGAGTTGGAGATGATTTGACCCATGATGGTTTAGCCGCCCAAACCTTGCATGGTGGACTTTCACAGAAGCAGCGTGATAGAGCGATGTCTAGATTCCAAAACGGCGAATGTATGGCTCTTATCGCAACCGATGTTGCAGCACGTGGTATTGATGTTGAAGGAGTAAACTGTGTTATTCATTACGATCCACCAGAAAACGGTAAGGCATACAAGCACAGAAGTGGTAGAACTGCTCGTGGTGGTTCGACTGGAATTGTAATTTCATTGATTCAAAAACCACAGAGAAAAACCGTCAATAAAATCCAGCGTGAAGTAGGCATAAATGTTGAATTTAATCCACCTAATTTTGCAGATTTGCCAGAGTTCGAAGTAGAATTCATCGGTGCTAGTCGTCGACGTAGTTTTGGTAGTAGAAATCGTAATGACTCAAACCGAGGACATTATGGAAGACGTAATCGTCCAAATCAGCGTTCAAATAATTCCAATAGAAATAGTAGACCTAAACGACAAGAAAATTCTAACCGAAGGTACAACAAGAAGAAACCACGTAATACTCATCAACGACCAAATCGCGGCAATAAACCTGAACAGAACACTAATAATAATAATTTTAGAAGAAAGAGAAGAGGCAATAATAACTCTAACAAACGCCGTAACAAGAGATGATTATTACTCAGATATGACGACTTTGGGTAATGTAAGTCATCTCGCATTTAGGTAGTAAGCGAAATTGATTATTCCAGCAAAACTTACCCATATGATGTATGGCCAAACTAAGATCGAAGCATTTTTTGCTGGCTCGAAAATCACATAAGCGTATATTGCAGTGAATACTACCATCAAGATAATCATCAAGAAGGATGTGAAATATTGTGCGGAATTAAATACACCTGGCCACATCAAGTTTGTAATTATTTGAATAATGAATAATATGATAATAAAGTTACTTTTGGAAATTTCTTCTTTTTTCGATAGCACCATCATAAAACTGATTGCTAACATGGTATAGAGAACTAACCAAATTGGGCCAATAACCCATCCAGGAGGCTGAAACCATGGCTCATAATCTGAATCAAAAGTCATGTTATCATTCTACCGCAGAAGCACTCAATAGAAAAACAATTGTTGCTATAAATTACTCTTAGACATGCTAATAATGTTGAATTGATAATATAGACGCTTAACTTAAGTAACTAGGATTTTTGGCTAAATTATGTCCCTTGCACCTACCGATTATGACTATGGAAACCCGTCGAATTATGCCTTTGCACAAAAAATAACTTGTAAAACTGATGAAACTCGAAAAATGTTTGCTGAAGCATGGGGCCATATGCTTAACTACAACCATGAACAAGCAATTGCATGTTTCTCAAAGTGTACTGAACTAGAACCTGATTGTGCAATGGCTTGGTGGGGTATTTCCTACTGTGTTTCATCAAACTACAACTGGGCTCCAGGATTAGGTTCTGGTCATGATTCAATTCAGCAAGCAATATCTGTAATGGATGGATGTACAGAATTAGAACAAGATCTAATCAGAGCATTATCTACTCGCCACTCAGCTGAGGCTAGAGATGCAGCAGACCCGACTGTACTCAATATGGGAAACAGTCCAGAATTGAATGTAGCATTTGCTGAAGCAATGGCGCCATTGTATGAAAAGTACAGTGGCGATTTAGATGTAACTGCAATCTACGTAGAGGGTCTGATGAACCTAAAAGCCTGGCAGTTGTGGGATAAAAATACCACCACTGGAGAAATAACTCCCGCAGATGACAATACGTTACTGCTAGTGAAAATCATGGAAGATGCTTTCGAAAATGATGAAGAAGCCAAGCATCATATTGCACTTTGCCATCTTTATTGCCACGCTCTTGAATTATCTCCTTTCCCTGAAAGGGCACTCCCGGCTGCTGATGTACTACGTACAGCAATGCCAGGTTTGGGCCACTTAGTCCACATGCCTTCACACATTGATGCATGGGTCGGACAATGGAAAGAGGCAGTAGAGTGTAATATCGCAGCAGTTGAAGCCGATGACAGATATGTTGAACTTACTGGTAATGAATCCCAATTCTACAAATTTTATCGAATGCATAATCACCATTTTATTGTCTGGTGTGCTATGTTTGAAGGTCAATATGAGACTGCTTTGAAATATGCACGAAAAGCCGCTGCAACCCTGCCTGCTGGAGATGAAAATCACGGTGTAAATTTCATGCTTGCTGGAATAATCCCAATGGGTGCAATATTCCTAGAATCATATGTCACCATGACTTGGCACGTTATGATTAGATTCGGCAAGTGGGATGAGATTCTTGCTGAACCAATGCATTCTGACAAAGATGCGTTCCCAGCAACTATCGCTACTCAACACTATGCACGTGGTGTGGCTTATGCATCTAAAGGAATGGTTCCTGAAGCAGAAGCAGAGCAAGTATTGTTCAAAGAAGCGCTACAAAACCCTGCTCTTGCAGGAAGAGTTATGCACAACAATTTGATGTATCAAGATCCTGCTGAAGGACCTTCTATCCTAAATGTTAATGCGGCAATTTTAGAGGCTGAAATTGAATACAGAAGGCAATACTTAGCCAAAGCAAATGGTGAACCTGCTGATTTCACAGCAGCATTTGATGAACTACGCAGAGGTGTAGATTTGTCGCTGAACCTTGCTTACAATGAACCATGGGGTCAAATGCAGCCAGTTAGACACATTCTTGGTGCGCTATTATTTGAACAAGGTCACATTGAGGAAGCAGAGGAAGTTTACCGTGCAGACATTAAGTTGTGGAAGGATAACATGTGGGGATTGTTGGGTCTAAAACTCTGTTTAGACGCCCGAGGAGATGCTGCTGAAGAACTGGCAGCAGTCACCGC
>JAKUNX010000105.1 GCA_022451835.1 Candidatus Poseidoniaceae archaeon | reverse complement strand
TAATCCATTCTATCTACATCAAGTTGTGAGGAAACTATTTCCTTCATGAAAGGAGGTATTGCAGTGCCATCATAAACTGATTCACCATCCATTATTGCAAATAAACGTCCAAGTCGCTCACTTCCTAATATATCTTTAACGACCCTACCTATTTCTGTTTCATCCGATTCAAGAAGTAATTTGCCCCAATGTTCATGAGAATGGAAAGTTGCAAAAACCTTAGGAGTCTCCAATAAATGAGAATATGGTGGATGGCCAATGTCATGCAACAATGCAGCAAGTTGAACTAATTCTGCATCGTCGTCATCGATTATTCCTGGCTGAACTTCTTGAATTAATTGAGTTAGTTTACCTGCTAAATGATATGCGCCCAAAGAGTGGGAAAATCTGTTGTGATTAGCAGCAGGGAAAACATATTCGCAAGTAGATAATTGCTGAATCGAGCGAAGTCTTTGAAATTCCTTTGTATCTATAATTCTGGCATGCTGGAAAGGTACAAGAATATCCTTGTGAATCTCGTCGCGAATCACCCTCTCTCTCATTCCATCCCCGATACTCCCTCGATTTAATGTTTAAAAAGGCCGCGCAAGATATGCCTAATCCTTCAAACATGACTAAAAGACTGTTTGAACACCAATAATCATGGCGGATGTGCTAAAGAGCATAATGAACAAAATTACAGATGACGACCCTGCAACTAGGGGTCAACAGCTATGGGTCATGTTTACTCTGGCTATTTTCTTGGTCGCGGTGCTAAATTATTACGCTATGGTTAGAGAACCAGATATCGTAGAAATGGAAGATTTGATAGAGTACAAAAATGAAGTTGTCAAAGTTGAAGGTGAGATAATTTCTTGGCGCGAAGATCCATGGAATTCTGGTGATTGGGAGACTCACGTCATTGTCAGCGATGGAACAGCTGTTGTTGAAGCTAGATGGAGTCGCCCAGCAGAAATACCTCCAATCGGAACCAATGTTGTAATCACTGGCAAGGTGATGGAATTTGAAGGAAATATCTACATGACAGCAATTGGCTCAGGCGCAATGGAATGGGATGAAGAGGACATACCTGACATTATCCAATTAGCAATCCTCGATGTTGCATTGGACCCGGAAAAGTATGTTGATGAAATCATCACATTAACTGGATACATCGGTGAATCAATTCCACCTGATGAAATGTTTGTTTCTGCTGATTTGCGAGATCACCCCTCTTACGGTAATGCAGAGCATCAAATCAAACTCAATATTAGATCAAAAGTTGGCAGTTGGATTGAATCCTCATCAAAAGTTCAAGTTACTGGGACTATTTCCTACAACCAACGTGATATGAACTGGGTTATGTCTGTTCAGGGGCCTGAAATTCTAGTTGATAGAAATCATCCAATAGAAATAATTAGGCTAAACTGGGGTGAAGAATCTACTTGGAGTTATCAATCTGGTAACTTGATAGAAATCGCAGGCTATATCACTGTTGGAGAGCAGTGGCAATTACGAGGTCCTGGCGGCATTATGATCTGCTTGAAACCAAGTGAGTCTGACCTTATTGAGCATGCTAACAGTTCACTTCACAATCAATTTAGAGATGTTCAAGGAAGACTGATGTGGTCTGAAGCTGATGCAAGTTGGTGTGTTGATTCAAGTGAAGGAACTCCTACTGGAAACTTGATCAATTCTGAAGATATTATCGATTTACTTGCATTGTTATCAGGAGACCCAATTAGGTTGATTGATGAACCAGATACACATTATACAATCAATGCATATGTCAGATATGCAATAGAGCCCAGTGTAGAAGATGTCAGTGGATGGTTAGTAGACAAAATCGATTATCGTGGACAGACAAAAATTTACGCCACATTTCCAGCCCAAACCTCAACCCAATGGATAGAGGCTGGACAAGCAATTACGGCTAATGTTTCGGTAACTTGGGATGATATCAACATGGCAATCAGGCTACTAATCCATGATTATCAATTGGGAGAAGCACCAGAAGCTAAAAATTTGATTTGGGATGAAGGTGCATCTCAATGGGGATACTCTCGAAGTCAAATGGTAAACATTCCAGGTATTGCTGTACAAGATGAAGATGGAGAATGGTGGCTACAAAGGGATGGAACTAATCAAAGCATTAGGTTATCACCAAACAACAACACTATAATCGGAACTGATAGTTTCCACTCTGGCTATTCACACACATGGAATGGTAGATTAATGGAAGTAGCAGACCCTGATCTTGTAGCGACGGTCTACCATCTAATCAATGCTGATGTCATTGATACCGATGGTGATGGATTATCTGATAACTTAGAATCACTGTATGGGACAAATCCATACAATCCTGATACTGATGGCGATGGTGAAAACGATAGAGATGACAACGACACATACCCTGACTACTGAGGAATAACCATGTTTGAAGCATATTTTCTTGACCTTGGATGGTTGTTGTTCGCCTTATTCTTTGGCGTAGCAATGGGCTCATTAACTGGGCTAATTCCTGGTTTCCACGTCAACAATGTTGCTTTAATTCTTCTAGCGTTATCACCAGTATTCCTAAGTTGGGGTATTCCGTTATCTGCTGTGGCTGCAATTATTGTTTCAACAGGAACTGTGCATACTTTTCTCAATTATATTCCATCCGCTTTGTTAGGTGCACCAGATGGGGATACTGCGCTTTCATTATTGCCAGGTCACAGAATGTTATTATCAGGTAATGCACCACGTGGCGTAGCTTGGTCAGCAAGAGGTTCACAACTCGGATTATTCCTTTCTCTACCACTAATAATAGTTGCAAGAATTGCCTTTGGTGATGAATTGGGATGGTATGATTACTTGAGAAACATAATTTTCTTTTTGCTACTTGGCATCTCTTTCTTATTGCTCGCAACTGAAACCACAAGATTGGATTGGCCAAAATGGATGCAAAAACTTTCAATGAATAAATTGGCTACCGATAGTCGATTCGCTGGATTCCTTGCTGCAACTGGATTCTTTTTACTATCTGGATTCTATGGTTGGGCTGTATTTAGCCTACCTGCCAGGTCACCGGTAGGTATTCCAGATGCTAGTCTCTTACTACCGAGCCTCGCTGGTCTATTCGGTATAGCTAACCTTTTGGATATTTATGCTACAACTTCACATATACCGCCACAAAACGAAGACTGGACTTTACCTCCTGCAAAGCCGTTAATCGTTCCATGTTTCTGGTCTGGCGTTGCTGGAGCATCAATGGGAGTTTTGCCTGGAATGACTGCATCTCAAGCAACCGTACTTGTAATGGGTGGAAGAAATGTTGCCGCAAAAGTGCAAGGCAAAGAGGGTTATGGAATGGATTGGGAAACCAGACGGTTAACCGAAATGACCGATGATGAACTTTTAGAAATCGCACTTTCAGAGGCTGAAGGAGGCGTAGAGGGTCCACAAACCAAACAAGATTTGGAAGTTATTGCAATCTTATCAGCAGTAAATACTGCTGTTACTGTAATGGTATTGGGATTCTTGTATATTATTGGTAGATCTCGTTCTGGTGCAACACTTGCCTTGAAAATGATGTATCCAATCGATACTTGGTCATCAACAGAACCGACTGCAGACTTCATTAGATTGATTTCCATTACCGTTGCTGCAGGTTTGATGGCCATGCCAATTATGCGTGTTGTTGGCAAAGGTATGCTAAAATTACACGCAGCAATACCACTACAACAAATGGTCATGGGGGTAATTATTTTCGTCAGTGCATTGGTTTGGTTTACTACTGGATTCATTGGCATTGGAGTACTGATAATCGGCACAATACTTGGCCTAATTCCACCTAGAGTCGGAATTAGAAGAAGCCACGGCATGGGAATTATCATTGTTCCAATCATGATTTACACATTCTCACAAGCTCAAGATGCCTTTGGCTTCTTGTGAAATCAAAAGTAAGATATGACAAATAATACCCGAGACACATGGAGAGGATAGAATGCTAGACAAAAGATACCCAATAATTTTGATCACTATTATGCTATGTTCTTACTTAGCACCTTTACTCGATAACGATACATTGCAGGATGCTCAAGAAGTCTCAGAAACATCAAGTCGTTCATCTGCATGTATTGGAGACATTTGTATCTCAGAAGTCTTAGTTAATGCCTTCGGATCCGAAACGGGTGCTGTGGGGCCTTCAGACTGGACAAGTGGTGAATGGGTTGAACTACATAATTCTGGAACTTCTACTGTTGACCTTTCAACTTGGACTTTAGATGATCATTACAACAGGCCACTCAGTATGACTACCAGTCATGTTGTCTATCCAACAAGTGCACAAAGTCTTGACCTAGCTGCTGGAGATTATATCGTCTTGGCAAGAAATGGCGATGGCGGCTCATGTGGCTTTTGTTTGAAAAATTCTAATGGAATGGTGAATCTAAAAGATTCAACGGGTACTCTAGTTCATTCTATTTCTTGGACATCATCACCTGCTGAGGGAATTTCACTAATCGAAGATTCAAGTGATCCGGCCGCAGATTGGGTAGAATCCGGAACTCTTTCTCCTGGAGAAGCTAATCAAGGTGGCACCATAGTCGGGCCAGAGTATTTTGCAGGTGATATTGTCATCAATGAGGTAATGGCTGATGCTTCTCCAAGTTTTGATAACGCCACATATCCTGGCGGGGAATGGATTGAGGTATTCAATCAAGGCTCAACTAATATCGATATGACTGGTTGGTATGCATCTGATGCTGCGGGAAATATTATTGAGTTTGATCAAGATCACCTCATCGGTTATTCAAGCGACCCTAATTCATTAATGATAAACGCTGGAGATACTAGAATTGTGGCAATAAATGGTTCTACAAGCAGTGGTGTTTTGAATAACGCAATTGAGAAATTACGCGTACACTGGCCAAATGGTTCTATTGGTGACGAAGTAAATTGGACAACCAATGAGCCTGGATTCTCACTATCTAGAGTTTCAGGTAGTGATGCAATGTATATCTCAGCCCACCCAACTATTAACATGACAAATCTCGACTCAATGGAAAACTTACCAACCAAAGTAGGAGACATTTTCATAACTGAATATTTGCCTTCAACTAATACCTCAGGAAACTTCCCTGATGGAAAATGGATTGAAATTGTCAATAATGGAACCAGCATGGTGGATGTTTCGGGATGGAGTATCACTAATGGCAAAGGCGATTTATTGTATTTCGACCCGGGAACCATGGTATTCAACCAAACTCACTCGGGAGTGACTGAAGTAAACCCAGGTGAAAGACGATTGATTGGTATGTCAAACAGCTTTGATTTATTTGACTATTATGAACACTTAGTTTTGAAGGATAATTCAGGCAATATTGTTGATACTGCATGGCATAGTAATTTCTTTGGTGATAATGTATCAATGGTAAGAGATTACGAAAGTATGGGTGCTGCTTGGATTCCATCAAATTGGATGACTCCTGGAGAACCCGAACCTGGTAGTGAACCATACGTTGCTGTTGACATTATTTGCACTGAAAT
>JAKUNX010000104.1 GCA_022451835.1 Candidatus Poseidoniaceae archaeon | reverse complement strand
AGACATTATTTTCATCAGATTTACTAGAGGTTGCTTCTACCTGCTGTTGATCATTGCCGTTTTCTTGTAATTCATCATTAGCGTCTTGTTCTAAGATTGTACAACCAAACTCGTCAACAACTTCTCCTGGCTTAGTATCAAGACAATTATCTGATGTGTCTAGAACACCATCATTATCCACATCAATTTCTAAATCGGTTTGGTTATTATCGTCAATTGGGTCAATAGTATTGTTACTAGAATCATCATTGGTATTGTTACCAGAGTTATTGGAATTATTAGTATCATTTTGAGTATCATCATCTTGAGTATCATCATCTTGAGTATCATCATCTTGACTATCATCATCTTGACTATCATCATCTTGATCATCATTATCTGATGTTTCAGCAAGTTCCAGCGATACAGTCAACACTTGCGAAATGCTACTCAAAATTCCAGAAGGGCTGTGAAGCAAACCGATTTCAAAGGATTCTATATTGTTCAATCCCCATGAAGATACAGCTATTTCAAGATTGTAAATTGCATCGACATCAACAGGAAGTGAAACACCATCTTCATTACATGGAATAGATAAATCAACAATTGTTATCAATATATTATCAGCTTCTGAGCAGAATAGAGACCAACTGTTTTCAAAGTAGTTAATACCACTCAAAGAAGCAGTCTCGATAAGAACCTCTACAGTTTTTGCACTCCCTCCTTCATCAAATTCAAGTATATTATTTGACATAGAGATTATCTGTTTGTTTTCAAGAGGTGAACTGGATAATTTTATTGATACATTAGTCAATAGGTCTCTATCTAAAATAATTTCTAGTGCAAACATAAAATCAGTAACAGAAGGATTAAAATTAATGTAAATATCAATATCTAATTGTCCATTTTGTTCAATTTGGTAATTTAACTCATTAAATTGCACCAAAGTTAGGTTTTGGTTGTCATGAATTATTTTAAAATCGTTGACATTGGAATTTGATGATAGCGAAATAGTACTTGCATAAAAACCGGGATTGTCGATTTCATAATTTGAATAAAACCAATCGCTTCCAAGAGTGAATACGGTGTCAATTGCATCTATGTTTTGTTGATTTCCGTAGAAGTTCGCACTATAATCAAATTGGTTAGAAGTAACTGATACATATGGAATTACACTTTCTCGTAACGGAGTTAGAGTCATAGAATAATCATCTTGATAGAGATAGATTAAATCTCCTTCATCAGTTTCATAATAGATTTCAATATAAATCGGTCTAACCATTAATCTTGCATTTTCATCAAAATCATCATTTGGTGTCAAAATTAGGTTAATAGTGCTGGTTTCTCCACCAGCAAGTGATTGCGTTTCTTCAAACAAGTCCTCGTTGTTATTTTGATCAAGAGTTACAGTCATACCCTTTGAATCCTCTCCATTATATCTAAAATTCACATTCAAATAAGTATCGCTAGAACCGCTATTTAGCACAGTAAGATTAACTCTTGTTGAGTCACAGGCGCAAACATAAATAAATTCAGATAGGTCATTTGTATAAATTTTGGAATCGAATTCATTAAAAGATAACTCATCAAATGTACCTGAGATAGTTGTTCCATCATCAAGATTTAAATCTACATTTAGGGTATAGTTTCCGCCCCATATATCGACATCATAAGTAAATAAAATAGTAATAATAACTCCATTGTTAGTGAAATTTGTATCGTAAGTTACAGTATCTATTTCGAACGATAATACATCGTTAAAAATCCCATTATAATACCCTTTTACATTCAATAGACCTAAGTCTTCTACATCAGTTATACTATCAGCAAAGACCGATATTTGCATTTCTCTATTCTGAATAACTTCATTCGGTGACCAAACTAATTGTTGCACGTCACTAAAAGAATCTCCGGGCTTATGCACCTTGATTTCAAGTGAATTGGTATCACTTGAATAGACTGAAGAATTATTATTTTCCAATGTTGAAATATTAATCAAATTAGTTGAACTGGTAATTAAAATCAAGATTGTTAGCCAAAGAACTAACCCTAAACTCACTCGACCCTTCATATATATCAACAGAATATCTATCTTTATTGAACTTTTGAATGGCTGATTATGCCTTTTCTTGTTCTTTCTTTATCGCATTAATGGACTTTTCAGCAACTCCTAATATTGCGTTTTTTAGTGATGCACGAAGTTGATTTAATTCGCCATAACAAATGATTACATCGTCATATCTTAATTGAACATCTGGTTCAGGGTTCCAAAGTAATTTATTATCTCTTGATAATGCGAAGACCGGAATCTCGTAGGTTGATTTGAATAAATCAGCAATTTTGTTACCCACCATCATAGGATGATTTCTAAGTTGCAGAGAAAGTACTCCAGAGCCTGGCACGGTACGAAGCAATTGATCTAAATCCACTTCAGAAAACGCTGTTTCGCTCATAACATAATCGATGATTGCACCAGCGACGTTTACCCCACTTGCTTTTTCGATTCCTTCAAGTCCTGGAGAGGAATTAACCTCCAAAACCAATGGCCCATTATTACTTTCAAGTAAGTCAACACCAGCAACATTCAACCCTAATACCCTAGCTGCGCGAACGGCTTGTTCTTCAAATTCTTCACTAATTTCTACTTTTTCTACCGTACCATTTAGATGGTAATTACTACGGAATTCTCGCCCACGCGCTTTTCTTCTCATTGCAGCAACTACTCTGTCACCTACTACTAAAGCGCGAATATCTTTACCGTGTGATTCAGCAATGTATTCCTGTACTAGTACAGCTTTTCCAGTTAATAGCAATCCCTGAATCAGGCTTCTTGATTCATGTACAGTATGTCTAAGGAATACCCCCTGGCCTTGAGTTCCTTGAGTGACTTTGATCACTACCGGCAAACCTCCAACAAAATCAATTGCCGGTTCGACATCAATGATATCTCTAACATAAGTGGTTTTAGGAACTGGAATTTTATTTCTCGCTAATATCTGTGAAGCATGTAATTTATCTCTACTTTGAAGTATACCTTGGCCAGAGTTTGCCGTCCATATTCCTAATTGTTCCATATGACGAAGAACAGCAACTCCATGTTTGGTAATAGAATGACCAATACGAGGAATTACAGCATCATGAGTAAATGGCTCACCTGAATAATGTATGTCTATTGCCCCATCATCTACGAATAAAGAGAACTTCATCGGGTCGGTTACCTCGACATCAATTCCACGGCTTTTAGCCTCTTGAACTAGCCGTCGAGTACTGTAGAGCCTAGGGCCTCTTGACAGAACTGCTAGTTTTAGGTCCATGATTCGTGGGAAACCCTTTACTTTTTGATATCATCGCTAGAATAATTGATTATACGACAACAGAGTCTTTGAAGTGCTAATTCAACTTGCGCAGTTCATGTCCGAGCAAGAGGCACCTTCAGAGGATGACCAAATTGAAGACATTGCACCTTCCAATTCTGAACCAGAAGAGACACATGAAGACAATTCTGTTGAGACATTAAAATCATTGCAAGAATCACTAAAAAAGTCACGATGGAACGTCTTTATGTTTCTAGGTCTTGCGTTCTTGATGTTCGCCTTTGCTCTATTTCCAATGCCGATGGATGCTGACTTTGAATATGGCACGGCAGAAAAAGATCTAGGATTTGTATGGGGGCCTTCACTAGGCGGAGAGGATTTCATGGATGTGCCATATGAAGTTTCAGTAAAAGTCAATCAATTACCATCAACTACCGGAAATATTACGCTACAAGTTTTCGTTTTGAAAATCGATGATTGTACGAATCCTGAAGTGGCAAGCGAAGCAGAATTTAAAGCGCAATCAGGCGGCAATCATGACTATCAATATCAGTATGTATCTTCACCGGTTGAAGGCAAGACGTATACATTTGATTTTGATTTAGACATGGGTCAATATTGTCTTAATGCTAAAGCAGTTGGACAGAGTGGTACAATTGTCGATCCAAGTCGAACAGATTTGGCAGTAACTGGTAAATTATGGCCTAACCAAGTCATTGCAGGCGTTCCAGGTTTGGTATTCTTAGGATTGTCAACTTTTGCATTTGTTGGAGCTCAAAAAATTGGCAAGAAAGTAAAAGCCATTTTAGAAGATGAAAAGGTTACTGAAGAGCAATTAGTCTTAGAAGAAGCTAGGAGGCAGAAAATAGTCGCTGGCCCAGGAGGCCCTCCAAAGCCAGTTGCAGGGCCAGGCGGCCCACCACCTGCAGTTGCAGGGCCAACAGGTGCGCCGGCAAGCCAAACTCCATCGGGCCCAGCAAATGTCGCAACCAGCCCTACCGAGTCAGCAAGAACTGGCCCCCCACCTACAACCTCAACAGTAGTCGAGCCACAAGTTACAGAATCTCCGCCTCAACAAGAAGACGGCTCAACATTTGAAGATGCGGGGAATGGCTATTTCTATCGAAAGATGGCTGACGGCACATATGAACAGCAAATCTACATTAAAGACGACTCAGGACAATATGTAGTCTATCAAGCGTGAATATTATTCAAGTGGTATTCAATTTGACATTTGATGAAACAAAACATGAGATGATTGAAAGGGTAAAACGATAACGGGCATGTGGTGAAGAGATTGTCTAGCGACTTGAAATCTAGTCTAACAGCAGCCAAACTCAAAGCCCTCTGCGTAATCAACGATTTGCCAACTAGCGGAAATAAATCGGACCTTGTGTCACGATTAATCGATTATGGTTTATCAAGAAGTGAGTTAGGACTTGAGGTTGAACCAGCAGTAGAGGAAGTCCTTGACGCTACTATTGAAGAAGCCATTCAGCCATCACTGTCCTTAGAGGATGAAGATACTTTGACACCAGAAGTAGAACCAGAAGTGGTACAGCCCGTGGCTGAAGTAATTATTGAACAAGCAGATGATGATGTACTTGATGCCGAGGTAATCGATGCTGAGTTTGTCAGTCTAGAAGAAGAGGTCAAAGCACCGAAAGCACCAGTAGTAGAAATGGCTTCAAAGAAAACAAGTAGTGATGCTAAAACATTGTTTGAAATGGTAAAACAACCTAAAGTTGCTGCTGCATTTATCGCTATACTAATCCTTGGTGCTGGAACTTGGTATTACTTCAACAATCAACTTGAACCATTTACTGCAGACACATTACGCTATGGCGATGAGATGACTTATACGATTTCAGATGGCGATTTTATGGCGAGTGAAGGTTTTCTAGATTTAGTACTCGACCAAATCGAGACTGAAGACGATATCTGTAAACTACGTCTATTATTCGATGGCATTGGGGAAGTTTCGATTACTGAAGGTGACAGTTCTCAATTAGTATCTCAATCATCATTGGATAGGGTGGGTGCGATAAGTGCTAAAGGCGGCCAGGGCATGGATTGGCTTACAGTAGAATCGGTTTCAGAGTACGATTTTAGTGCATTTACCATCCAACGGCACCTAAGGTCGAGTATACCTGGTTCTGATGCATGTTCAGATTTCCCAGCAAGTGTAAGTGGCACTGCTGATTTAACATCAACTCAGTGGACTGAATTAAGAGATAGAGCATCTATCGGTACATCTGTTGATTGGAATCTAAATGTTGAGGATACC
>JAKUNX010000103.1 GCA_022451835.1 Candidatus Poseidoniaceae archaeon | reverse complement strand
AAAAATCCTAATTCAACCCCCGAGGCTCAATCTGCCCCAGTAAGAAGATTAACGAGCGAGGTCTTTATGTGCTTACGCAACATCATATTACGAACTAAAGATGATGAGCATAGAGAGATTGCCAAAAACCATTATTATGCTAGATTTATCGATTTGCCGAAGGGTCGAATTAAGGAAGGGATTAAGCAGGGCAACCTTTACTCGATAGACACGAGTTACAGTATGAAGTTCAAAACAGATAAGAAAGGTTTGAAGACGGCGGTCATCACATTAATAGACTTGAGTAAAGATATTGTTTTGGGAATGTTACCTAATTATATCCATTCTTTTGACGCTCTTCACATGCAAAATGTTGTGTTGGAACTTGACAAGAAAGGAATACAGGATATTTGGGCGGTTCATGACTCATTTGGTATTCATGCTTGTGATATCGATATGTTACGAGAAATTGTGAATCGAACTTTTGTTGAAATTCATCAAGATCCAATTGAGGTTCATTTGAAGCGAATTGTCGAGCTGAATAGGTCAATTTTAGAGCCAAAATTTGTCGATAATTACATAGCAAAAATCGATAAGGAAATTGAGGAAATATACCGTTCCCCTAATAATGATTGGATAAATAATGTACTGCATTCCAATTACCTAATTTCTTAGTCAATTCCTATACTATAGGTTAGGAGAAAAATTAGCCGCATAATTTTAGCATAATTTATGCCAAAATAATGGAAAAATATCCTGCCGAGGAGGTGAAAAAATGAATAGTATAACTAAATCAGTAAGTTGTGATAGTTGTGGTAATTACATCACGGTTCTTAATATTGGTAAAGATCCAGAATTACCGTTGTGTCCAATATGCAAGCCATGGGTGAGAAATTCTCTAGACTATAGCCCTCATAAAATCGCAGGCGTCACCATAGATGATTTAGAATTATTCAGAAAACATCGTTCAATTACCAAGGGGATTAATATTCCTAATGACGATTATACTTGGAACCTATTCATCTGTGCGATGCTTAAGGCTAATGGTGATAATAACCTACTTGAAGAGGTGCAACAAGATTATCAAACTAGATTAAGAATCCATCCAGAGCTTAGAGATTTAATGACAATATCCTGGTCTGAAATACCTGATAATGATGAACCGAGAAAGACTTTTTCTGATCTTGATATTGTAAATGATATCATCTCGGTATTCAAATCGTATGAAAGCGAGCAAGAGTATTTGGTATCCTTATATGAATGTAGCCAGAAATATGAACAGTATCTCTCCACCTTAGGTAAACATGATTCCCAACCGGCAAACAGTTCAGGTTTTGCAGATTATGAAACAGCAAAGAAGAATTTTGAAGGGAAATTATACAACTTACAATCGGTTATACTTCCTGGCAAAATTATTCGTGATGCGTTCCGCCTTGAAGGGGACTGTATTTCTCGAGAACTAATTATACAACTACTATTTGATTGTGTCAAAAGCGATCAATCATACTCGTTCAATGATGCTTTGAGTGACGTTACGAAATCAGTCACTTTACTTAACAAACAAATGAGACATTCAGCATATTTGCCATTCAGAAGATACCCAAACTCGCCATTGATTTTAGAAATTCTTAGCAAAATAATCAGTGGAGAGTACTGCAAAAACTCACAATACTCATTGTTATCGGTCATAGCAAATAACGACGATAGTTATGACCAATCATGTAATTACTATCATAGAGATCCTGAAATATGGCAGAAATCATTTAAGTTATTAGAAGGGGTTATCAGAACGTTAACAATTTCAAATGTTACAATGTGTGATAATGGCCTAAAAGTTAGAGGCAAAAGCGGTAGATGGTATCTAGTGGAGCCAAGAAATGGTACCCCCACTTCCCAAAATGATGACTTTGTTGTAACTACTCTTCATGAAGGAGACAGTGTTTGTATTCACATGAGAAATCAATTTCGAGATATGCCGCTCGGCGATCAGTTAGCTTCTCTAGTGATGACTTTGCATAATGACAAAGTATTATTTGATAAAATTGATGTTTCTGTTTGACCCTTACTACTACTCAACTAGATTCATTTAGTGAATATTTGATTCAACCTTTTTTGACTTTATTCAAATATTGCTGCAAATAATTTTCATGAAACAAACCCTATTTTCAAATTCAAAACGGCTCACTGAGCCAACATAAATTGTCAATGATTACAATTCCCACACTACAGGTTCGCCACTACCAATATTTCAACACAACAATGTTCCATGTTCATCTCAACCAAATAGCGTTTAGATATACCGCTTGAAAAATATCAAGTGCGGTGAAAATCCTACACTAGAGGTTACGAAAATGTCTGAAAATACTTTGAGAAAAAATTGTGAAAGTTGTGGTATCGAACTTACAACTTTAGATTTGCGCCAAGAACCCGACTTGATTTTGTGTGAGTTGTGTAAGCCATGGGTATTACATTCAATATATCAGGTGCCAAAGTCAGTAATTGGTATTGCGATCAATAATCCTGAAATGTTTAGACATGGTCTAAAATTGATGGAAGGGTTTACCGAACCCGAACATGAGCGTGACTGGTTAACTCTTCTGTGTCACATATTTTCAAAAAAAGAATATGATGAAGAAACGTACGTGTCGACTTTAGGTACAGACATGGTAAATTCCCTTAGACAAGACTATGGGAATAGATGGAAGATCTACGATGATGAAGCACTTGAGATGTTTGATATGTCCAAAAAAGTGGATTGCATTGAACCCGAAGCACTCGAACATATTGAGTTTGAACATTGGGCTAATGATTTAACATTTCATTCAGAGTTTATCTCCAAGATGAAAGAAATACTCACCTTTTACCTAGATAGACGCAAAGAAAACCAAGAGCACCAAGATTCACTCAAAGCATCTGGCTGGGGAGACTATGTAAAACTTCTAAACTTCAATGACGATGAACCGAAAATCTACAAAATTAATCATCGTTTTGAAATTACGACCGAGCAAATTTACAAGGTTCTAGACTGGGCTGAAAAATATGATATTAGCTACGATTTCGTCCTCCAATTATTCTTTGATTGGGCGACATCTCATGCTCATAGTACAATCGATGGTTTGTTGTATGAAGCTAATATATATGCGCCTAAAATTCGTTTGGCATCATTCAAACATATGCCCAATTCGACGGAATTGTGTCGCCAAATTTATTGTTTGGCCAAAGGATATCATGGGCAAAATTTGCAATATCTCATACTTGCAGCAATACATAGATGGGGTCAGCAACTATCGCCTTCACACCATTTTCTAGTTAGAGATGAAGAGGTTTGGTCTCGTTCATTTCAACTGCTAAGAAGCATTATTGAATCATTGGGAAGTAAACGAGCCAGAATTGATGTCGGAGTAATCAAAATTAAAGGTGAGAGTGGTAGATGGTATGGAATTGAAACTGCAACATACAAGACAGATCTCCAACATTGGCAGGTAACTTCACTACCTAAAGGAAATTACATTTGTATTGATATTCAAGAACAGCATCTGAAAATGCCGATTGGTGACCAATTAGCATCAGTAGTTCTTACACTAGCCAACGACATTCTAATGGAACAAGAAGTACACACTTTACGACCTGAAAATTTTGGAAGAATACTACGACAATGATTCGCAAAAAGACTTGCCAGTCTAAAATGGCGCTGTAATCCCAGCATAGGATAAAACAAGAAATGGAGGAAAATATAATGAAAAAAATAAGCAAGAAAACAGAGCAAGCAAACCAAGATGAGGGTAAACTCATCAAAGTAGAAGTGGCTGACCCAGCCCATGGGCATCAAACTTTGATGCTAAAACCTAAGGAGACTCAAGAATATTTGAGCACTCAATCTGACAAATGGATATTTGTCGACAACGAATTTACTCAAATTGAGAATCTATCCTTGGTCAACTGGAATACCACTGATACTGTTAGAGTCCTGCCAGGTTTAGTTGGAGGAATGATTAACAATGAGTATCGAAGATAAGTCGGACAAAATAAAAATTCTAGTCGTTGGACTTGGTGGCATTGGTTCGCAATTAACTGAATTAATTGTTCCAGCCTTAGACATAAGCGGCCTTAATGTTGAGTTGAACTTGATGGATGGGGATGTAGTTGAGAATAATAACCTCGCACATCAGAGGTTTTCTAGTGAAGATGAAAACAGTCCTAAAGTCGAAGTACTTCAGCAAAGATACCAACGATATAAACACGTCAAGACAATAGCACACAATAACAACTTGACCACACAATCGCAATTGGAAGGTTATGACATCATCGTTGTTGCAGTCGATCGGCAAGAACCACGTAATCTAGTACACAAGAGTGACGCACACTGGGTAGACATCAGATGTCAAGGGGATGGTTGGTTACTAATCGATAGCGATACCAACAGAAGTATTCTCAATAAGATTCCTAACAACAAACAACCAGTCGGTTGTCAACTACCTGGCGCTATTGAAAGTGGCAACATAGAGTTTGGATTTGCCGCAGTGGCAGCACTTGGTGCTCAGTGGGTTATGCAGAAACTAAGGATAATCAATGGACATCAATCAAGGACGCCCAAATTCAGCATGGGATATCTGACCCATGGGCAAATGAAGACATCAGTATTGGAGGAGATTTGAATGGATATTAACTTCTTCAAAGAAATACCAGAGCCTGTAATTGACGTCGAATCAGAATCCAGTATAGATTTTGTAATTAATTTGGCTAAAAAATGTAATTGGAATATGATTTACCTGCTGAGTAAATGTGTCTCAAGAGAAGTGTCAATACTTGTCGATAGCAAAGACAACTACTTTGTTGATTGGGGGACGATTGGCAGCGTTGAATTAAGTCCACCAATAGGTGCTGTATTACCATTCAAACTGTGGGTTCACACCCATCCCTCGAACACAGCTTACTGGAGTATTACCGATCGAAACACTCTTGAGATCGCCAAAGGCATACTCGATAAAGCCCTAGTTTTAGGTGAAAACGGTCTACTTTCAACAATACTTCAGCCGATAAGTTCATCCACCGATGACACTGTAAATCCTAATCTACGGTGGACGGAGGAAGAGGTGATGGATTGGTTGGAATACAATCTAAACCACTTGGATTACGATTTTACAGATGATTTGTATTCTCCAGATTTCAAATTTAGATGGGATGGAAGGAAAGTATTCACTGATAATTTTGATAGTGATGGAAAGGATTGGTAAAACAATCTACACTTTCAAATTTGGTTAAACATGCCAATAAATGATGTTCGCATGGGTGCAAAGCCCAATATGTAGGTGAGAAAAATGAAAGAAAATAAAGATAACAAAGAAGAAAAAGAAAACAAAAATCATACAGATATGAAAGAATTTATGTCAGCTTTGTACAAGTTGATTATTGCTCAAACTGAGAGTTTAGAAACTGAATCTAAGTTAAACAAGCAATTCATGAAGGATCGTGGAATTGGTGCTAAAGCGGAATTTGATTCTAAGCAGGATTGGCCTGATGAATTTTCAGAGGAGTGGGGTTAATTACCACAAATATGTGTAAACGTAGCACACTATTGGCGTTTGAACAGGTGCAAGACCTGTATAATATTGATAAGAATAGGAGGAAAAATAAATGTTAAAATTAGTAGGAGATATAATAGCAATAGCAATGTTAGTAGTGTTTTGG
>JAKUNX010000102.1 GCA_022451835.1 Candidatus Poseidoniaceae archaeon | reverse complement strand
CTTGAAGCCGGTGAAGTAATTCAAACAATCTTGCGAGAAGTACCAGTACCAACAGTCTGATAATCTACTTACGGTGTTAATCATGTGGAGTCGCAAATCAGCAATGTTAGGGAGTTTAGCTATAGCAATGTATTTGCTAGGCTTGACTCTACGAAATGAACAATTAGTAACTATTGCAGTTGTCATTTTCGTTTTCCTAACTTGGGCTGCCTTATTTGGCGGACATGCTGATGTAGCTTCATCTGGAAGAAGAGCAGATGAATGGTCAGGAGAGGAAGGGATTGCTCTTGGTAGCGTAATTGCCATGCGAAAACTTTCCAGTGCTAGGCTGTTTGAAGATGGAGAATTAAATGTCACACTACGTATGCAAAATAATTCACCTTTGCCCAAGATTCTTGAAGTCAATGACAGAGTGCCAGAACAAATGAGAATAAAAGAAGGTTCAAATTATATTTTGATGGAGTTAGGGCCTAGAAGAGAGACTTTCATTGAATATACAATCGAGTGCCCACTTAGAGGATTTTACAGCATCGGGCCGGTTGCTGTAAGAATTCAAGATCCATTTGGTTTGTTTCACAAGGAAAAAGAAATGCATGTCTACGATGATTTCCTTGTATTTCCAAAGATGGAAGATCTCAAAGAGACTTTTGTCAAATCAAGAGTTCCAAAGATTTTCACTGGTGCAGTAAACATTAGGCAACCATGTCCAGGTTCAGAATTTTATTCTCTAAGAGAATATTTCGAAGGTGATTCATTTAGATCTATCAATTGGTCGGCCTACGCTCGTTCTGGAAAGTTGATGGTTAATGAGAGGGAGAGAGACGCAGTATCTGACATTATAATTATCGTCGATTCAAGAGCAGTTTCTGAAACAGGTCCGGTATCTAGGAATGCTCTAGTTTACTCAACTAGAGCAGCAGCATCATTGGCTAAGTTTTTCCTCAGTAGAAGAGATTCAGTAGGCGTTATTGTCTATGGCGATGAGGTAGTAAGCGTTGACCGTGACACTGGTAAGAAGCAACTATATGTTATTCTAACCAAACTTGCTGGAGCAGTTGCTAGAGGCAATATTCCATTACAGGTTGTAGTAAATCGTATCATGCCTCACATCAACAAAGGAAGTCCGATTATCTTCCTATCAAACTTAGAAGATGATCCAACAATAGTTAGCGCATTAAGAGACTTTAGAGCAAGAAATTTCGATGTAACAGTTCTATCGCCTTCATCCCTTGAATTTGAGTTTGATGCAAAGAGAATTGATCGAACCGGATATGAAGTATTGAAAACTGAAAGAGATGTTTTGATTGGTGAATTGAGAGGTCTTGGTGTAAATATCATGGACTGGGAGCCAGACATGCTTCTATCAACGGCATTGGCAGGTGCAAGAGGGTTTTGAGGTGAAAAAATGACTATGAATAAACCATCTGGAGATACAAGAGTCCTCTATGAGGGGAAAACTGTAAGGTCTTCTGCACCATCAAGGAAAAAACTTGCAGGTCAAGCCGGTGCTGGCTCAGAAATTCCAAAAGATGCTATTCCAACTGTTGAGATGCCGAGCTTTATTGAGAGCCTTTTAGGAGGGCCATTGGTGTCCAAAACAAAGTTTCTACCACCAGATAAGATGGTACAAAATCTACAACTTGCAGTATATGGAGTTCTAGTTGCTCTTGCTTTACTTACGTATATGATATCACCCCCAGAAGGAACACTGTGGTACATGATTACAGGAAGTCTAGGCATCTCACTCATTATGCAAATTGTCATCATAGTTGTTGCTGCAGGAACAGGATTCTGGGGCACTATGCAAAGAGATGCTAGGTTTACCTTAGTAAGTAACTTCATGTTTATCTTGGCGATTTTACGTTTCGCTGCTTCTAAGGTTTCTCTTGCGAGTGATCCATTTGATCTGCAAGATAGTCCCGCTTTACTCAACATATTGGTAGTAAGTTATGCTGTGTTATTAGTTATGTATTTTGAATTAGCCAACGGCGTAATTAGATATTCAATGCTTGATACAAGTATTAGAACTAACGAAGTTTACGTAATGAACCCAAAGAAGATAGTTGGAAAATATCATCGTTCTTTAATCATCAATCCAATTTCAGCCGCTATTTTGGCAATAATTGTACTATCTGCAAATACAATATTGCCATTTATTGTTGGTATATTTTCTTCTGATACTGCAACTAGGATGGAAGAGTCTGTTGAACTAATTTCAGTATACGGAGTAGCACTAGGTACATTCTTTGTGTTTTGTGTAGTCGGTGGTCTATTTGCACTTAACCTGCCTAATCATTTACAAAAGTTTAGAGAAAAGCGTGCTGAGTGATTAAGCACTTGACTTTTTAAACACAATTTGAGATAATGATTTCATCAATTTCTTGATGTCTTCAGTGTTAGCAATATATTGAACTGAAAGATTAGTTGAATTTAGGTAAGTTAGTTCTATTTCTCTGGAATTAATATTTGACAACCTTTCATCAACAATTTGCTTATTATTGGTTCCAATAAATGAAATTAAGCAGGAATAAAACTCTATATTTGAGATGTGCAATTTTTTGTCGATGATACTTTCTACAGTTTGAAGTTGTTGTTGAGACACTACAATATCAATTTTTGATGGACTAGATTTAACAGACCAACAAGTAATATTTTCTTGATCTAATAAGATCAAAATTTGCCCCAGGATTTTACTTTGATTATTATAGTCTCCAACTTCAGCAGTTATTTTGACTATACTTCTCATACAACCAATTGCCTTCAGTTGATTTGATTCAATGATGTTTGGTCCAATCACAGTTGGAGCATTTGAGTCAAAATCAGAATGGAGGTTTCTAATTTCTATTGGGATTCCTAAGTCTTTGACAGGAATTACGGTAGTATGATGAATGACTGGGGCATCCATTCTAGATAGTTCTCTAGCTTCATCATAACCAAGGTATGGTATTGGTTTGGTATTTACCCCCCATCTCGGGTTGATAGACAACACACCATCAACATCTTTCCATAGAATTAATTTTTTAGCATCAAGTATTCTTGCAATAGCCGCGGCTGAATGGTCGCTACCACCCCTGCTTAGTAAAGCCAATTTTCCATCTTTGCCTTCACCAAACCACCCGGTAATTACCGGTATTCCAATAAATGCTGATTTGTCAAGAGTTGCAATTGATTTCTCTATATCTACGCTTGAAGCAGTGTCAGAATCATCTAAGCAAATTCCTATATCTTCAGAGCCAACTGGATGCGCATCTAATCCTTGTTTCCTTAATTCATTTGCCACAACAAGTGCTGAAAGCCTCTCTCCAGCAGCGAGCAGAGTGTTTACATCAACATTACTTTGAGGATCTTTTGATAGATTAAATAATGATTTTTCAATTCCTAAAAGAACATTATTGAATTTGTCAGCAAAAATCGATTCATCAATTTTTGGAGAAAATCGCAGATGTTGTTTTCTTAGATCTGACACCAATCTTGTAGCATATCTAGGCTCATTAGCTGCTCTTAACAAACGATCAGTTGCCCCCCAAAGTGCTGATACAACAATCACTGTCTTACACTGTTGAGACTTTATTATCTTAGTAATTAGTTCTATATCAGAAGAATCCCTTAGGCAAGAACCACCAAATTTGTGGATTGTAACTTCATTCAAGGTAAAACCCTCCTCTTAGCGCTAAATCTCCTAAAGCAAATTTTGCCATTGCTTCGACAACTGCAACAGCTCTAGGAGCTAGAACAGGATCATGTCTGCCTTTTACAGTTAAAGGCTCTTGTTTATTTGTCGCCAAATTTAGAGTAACTTGTTCTTTTGGGATACTTGAAGGCGGCTTGAATGCTACTTTACAGAATAAATCTGAACCAGTAGATAATCCAGCAAGTGCGCCATCAGGTTTTTCTCCCAACATTACTGGATTATTTTTGTCACCGCCCCAAGGGCTATTGTGATCGCTACCTTTCATTTCAACCACTGAAAATCCGTTGCCAAATTCAACACCTCTTGCAGCAGGTATTGACATCATAGCGCGTGCCAAATATGGCTCAATTCCATCAAACCAAGGCTCACCGATACCAATTGGCATTCCAGAAATTTGTAATTCAACTTCACTTCCTATCGAGTCTAAACTCTTACGATGTGATTCTACTAGTTCTATCATTGCGATTGCTGAATCATAGTCTTGACATCTAATGTCTTGACATTCCTGACTTTGCCACTTTTCAGGACAGGAAGAAATTGGTTTTGCTTTGATATTACCAATTGAAGATACATGAGCATTAACCTTGATATTCAATTTGTCAATAATCGGAGATATTATTGCAGCAGCAGCTACAATTGGTGCAGTAAGTCTAGCACTTGATGTGCCGCCACCACGCAAATCTGCTTTTCCACCAGACTTTTTCATCATAACCATATCTTGATGACCAGGTCTTGGTTGATTTGGAAGAAATGAATAATCCTTTGACCTTACATCGCTATTTTTGATAGAGATTTCTATAATATCTCCAGTTGTGGTAAATTTGTTTACTCCTGAAAGTAATTCAACAATGTCTGCCTCATTTCGTTTACTAGCATATTTACCACCCGGCTTTCTATTATCCATCGCTTTTTGAATTGCTTCTGAATCAATCTTTAATCCGGCCGGAACACCTTCAAGAAAAGCACCTACTCTTGGCCCATGGCTAGTGCCAAATAGAGTAAGCCGCAAGACTTCACCAAGGCTCATCTGCATCGGTATCAGTAATTCCTGTACGCTTTAGTTCAAGAACCTGCGCTAATTATTCCATTTCTAATTCATCGGAATCAAGAGATAAAAATTTGGTTTCAAAAATTTGTTCTTTTGGCACCATTCTTTGCAAAATAGATTTTATTCTTACAAATGAAGCTTTAAGAAAACTTGGAATCACAATTATTACTGCAGGCCCTGAACCTGTCATTCCCGAAGCTCTTGCGCCATTGATAAAAGCGTCATTAGAAATCTTTCTTCCTTGTATGTCATTAGTAACCGAGCAAACGGCTCTGCCATTCATGGTTAGACAATTGAAAACTTCACCTTGTTGCAACGCAATTAACGCTTTTTCAAATTCTTGATACATTGGTACAAAGTCTTCTAATTGAGGCCTACTTGTACGGGCATCTCGAGTGACGATTAAGACAGTCCAATCATCAGGGTTTGGTCCAGGCCCTTCCATAACAACTCCAGAGGTTATGTCTTCTGCATTGGCATCAATTAATTTCCATCCTTTGGTTAAGCAAGCCCAAGAATCATCTATTGATCCGGTAATTGAAACTCCTGCACTAATTTGAGATTGTGAAGATAAACTTACAATTTCAGCATCTTCTAATTCTTTACCTGTTGCTTCACAAAGGGCTTTAATTGCAGCAATTGAAACTGCAGCACTTGATTTAAGACCTCTATTCGGAGGTATTTTAGAAGCTACAGCCCAATGAATATCTTGCATTTCTAATCCTTCAGGTAAGGGTAAATCATTTCCAATCCATGTTTCAACTACAGATTCAAGTAGATTATCCGGGTCATTTAGTTGTCGCTTACTTGGTTTATCAAGGGCTTTGACTATCACTGGAAGGTCTATTGATAATGATGCACCATATCCTGTTCCAGCTGCATGTAGTAAACTACAAGCGCCATGGGCTTGACCAGTACCTATTACTGCCATTTCATTCCTCCGTTGAATTAATTGACACTTTGTTACCTATGTGGCGAGAATGATTAGAATCATGGCAAAGGATATAATCGCCAGTTTTCAAATCTGTCACTGACTTCACCTCACCAACTCGAGACAGGACGCGTACGGTCTCCGCCTGTTGAAGAAAGA
>JAKUNX010000101.1 GCA_022451835.1 Candidatus Poseidoniaceae archaeon | reverse complement strand
TGAAGAAGCACCTGCTGAAGAAACACCACCTGCACCAGCGCCTACATGGGGCGATGATGAAGACCCTTGGGCTGACGACTAGGTGATGACATGGGCGGCCTTGCTAGGGGCGGCCACGCCCCGGTGTTGATTACCTTCATGATGGGCACTAGTGCCATAATTATTGGAGTCACCATTGATTCACTTAATGGTCTAATGCATCTTTTTGGTATTCTATGCTGGATGACTTCAGCCTTCTTTGCCAATTTTTGGCGTGATCCTGATCGGAAAATCCCTACGGATGAAAGCATTCTTGTTTCGCCCGCTGATGGCCACGTAATGTTTGTCCGCAGAGAGCGTGCAACCGGTAGAAGGCCAAATAAAGAAGAATTTGAATCAGAATTGCTTGAATCTGACAAACTATCCGGGCCATGGTATCCAGAAACAATTTCCGAACCACTTTCTTTTGCTACAGAACAAAGGTTCGAATCAGTCCCCGAAGGCGAAGAATCGCCAACAGATGTTTATCGAATTGCCATATTTATGTCGCCATTAGATGTTCATGTAAATCGTTCACCATGTGCTGCAATTATTGAAAGGATGGAACACCGCACTGGCCAAGGGCGCAGAAGAGGACCATTCTTGCCAGCCATGAAGAAAGAAAGCGAGCACAATGAAAGAGTTAGAACAGTTTTCCTTTGTGAGGATGAATTACGTATCGAGGTTTGCCAAATTTCAGGAGCACTTGCCAGAACAATAGTTCCTTGGACTGCAGTTGGCGATCAATTAAGGCGCGGCCAGAGATACGGTATGATTAGATTGGGTTCAAGAGTGGATATCCGTGCTCCAGCAGAATTATTTTCCCCAGTTGTTGAGTCTGCAGAATCAGGCAATCCTAAGTTGCCAAAGGGGCAGTTTGTACAAGCAGGATCTTCCATCCTGTTCAAGAAAAAGCAGGTGATTAGTTGAGCGAAAAGGTTTCACTCACTTTGGTTGGCAATAATGCCAAACCAGCAAAAATTCACAACTTGATTAAAGCACCGGCTAATACTCCATGGGCCAAAGAAAAGCAACAATCGTGGGACGCAAATAAACCAGCCACAGTTTATGTTACACCAGAAACATTGCCAGATGGGACTCCTTGTAGTGCAGTGACGGTGATTTTACGAACTAAAGGCTGCCATTGGTGGTGGTCAAGCGGGTGTACATTTTGCGGTTATTTCAATGATACAAGAGACGATGTAACCAATGAAAACCTTCACTCTCAATGGGAACTAGCTAAACAAAAATATGATGATTTCAAAGACCAACAAATGGTTAAAATTTACACTTCAGGTTCACTTCTTGAAGACAGAGAAATACCCGTCGAATTTCAAGAAACTGTACTTCGTGACTGTTTTGAGTTGGGCAAGGAACTTATTGTAGAGAGTCGTTGTGAACAATTAACTGAAGAAAAGCTATCATGGGCAACCTCAATCAATCCTTCCTTTACCGTTGCAATAGGTTTGGAGGCTTATGATGATGAAGTGCTTCGTTTCCATGTCAACAAAGGATTTTCAACAAAATCGTGGGATAAAGCGGTAGAAAATCTACGTAAATTTAACCTTAGGGTGAAAACCTATCTTATGTTCAAGCCACCGTTTATGTCAGAAAAAGATGCATTAGAACACGGCGTGAGATGGATAAGAGATGTTGCTTCACGAAGTGATGAGATTTCGGTTAACCCTATGAATATCCAAAGAGGCACAATCATTGATAGATTGCATAGGCATAATGAGTACAGGCCACCATGGCTATGGTCATTAGTTGAAATGATAAAGCAAGCCCACCCATACATCTATCCAAAAGGCGGTGTTAATGGCTCTCCCGATCAAATCTGCCGTTTGATTATCCACCCTACTGCAGGCGGCAAAATCCGTGGAGCTCACAATTGTGGAAGTTGTGACAAATCAGTTGTTGCCGCAATAGAGAGGTATGCAGTTAGCGGCGATCTTAGGGAATTCGACGGTCTATCATGTGAATGTCAAGCAATTTGGCGAGAAGAATTGAACTTGGAATCAGCCTTGCCGCTTCCTCTTGGAATCTCGCAACCTAGAAGGGGCAACCGAGTTGAAAACCTACGTTCTCTATGACATATTTTGACATTTACTTTAGTGAATGTTTATCATCACTCTACTAGTGGGTTGGCTTGACCCCTACGGGGTCAAACGGGTGAGACAAAATGAACAATTCAATACTACCAGATGTGACTGTTGGTTCAGGGCAACCATCGATGGGAAGAGTAGCACTAACTCTAATGTTTGTTGGGGTCTTCGGTTTATTTGCCCTGTTTGCTAATATTTTTGGCTGGGACTCAATGCCAATTCTTGGGGACATAGTTCCATTCATTGGAAACCTGGGTGGTAGTGGAATTTGGTATTACCTCGTCGGCCTATTAATTGGAATCGGGATAATCGTTGCAACACTTATCGGCGAGGTAGTCGTTGAATAGATGGAGGATTAGTCATGGAACCAGTACTAATAGCATCGGCAATTTTACTTTCAATCCTGATAATTGTTTCTTATTATGTTACCAATGGTATCGGAACAATGGGCGTGCCAATGCGCCAGTTTGCGTTATTTTTGATGAACAAAGCACCAGTCGGCCTTGTTGATTTGTTTAAAGATGAGCCAGGTAGCGGCAGTCGCACTTGGATAAAATATGGGGCAGGCTGGTTTTTACTTGCTACAATTTGCGGATTTATCGGCATTTGGCACAAGTATGATCCAACCGCATTAGATTCGCTTGCAAGCATCGGCTGGTCTTATGATGATGGTTCTGCTTTAGCAGATTTCACCACCGCAGTTATGGGTATTTCATTCACCTATCTGCTGGTTGGAGGCTGTTTAGTAGCAGTTTCAAGGACTGCAAATAACCGCTTAGCAAGTGAGGCAAACGCTTCGATGGTTGCATTATTGTATACTGCTTCCATGACGTTCAGTCTAATTCTTATCCCAATTATTTTCAGATTTGTTGACATTTCAGATGAGCAAAGTATTCGAGATTTCATTACTTTAATGACCACTTATGTAGTTTCAAGTCTATTATTTACGGCAGTCCTGATGAATGTGTTAGCGACCTATTCAACTAGAGCAGAAGGGACCACTTCTATTACTGCATGGTTTTTGATTATGGCAATAGTTGCAAAATTAATCGGCTCATTGTATCATGTGTTTGGTGAAGCAACCGATAACACGCAGATGGTTTGGCTTTCTGAGAGAGTCTTGGATGGGTGGGTGCCATTAGCGTTAATATTCGCTCTTGCATATCACGTAATACCTTATGCTGCTAAAGCGCCAGTTTGGTCCGGCTCATTACTAAATGCTAACATGATTTTGCTATTTGTTACAGTTCCACCTTTCTTTATGACCGAGGCAAATGCAGGAGAACTACTACAGAATATCGGAGCATTGCTGCTAACGTTCTCAATACTTCCTTTGTTTGCTGGAGCGATTAACTTACTTGCAACCGCATCGGCAAATTCCGGAAACATACTCAAAAATCCAGGAGCACTTTCAGCAACATTAGCTATGTTTTTGCTGCCAATTTTTGCAGTAGGAAGTTACTTCACCAGCATGGACATTTTGACGGGAACTGACAAAATGCTAACGATGTCTTCGACACTTGATGATGGTTTCATGTTCACCATTGGCGGTTTAATGATGTTATCAGCCATATTTTCCTCATATCCATTGGCAGCAAGAAAGAAGTTAGCAGACCCTTCAAGAGGCAATATGGCAGCATGGTTCATGATGTTTGGTGGCTTAGCTGCTACAATCACAATGCTAATTGGTAATTTTACCGAGAAGGCTGTATTGGATTCTGGTGTAGAAGATGTTGTAGCCTCAACTTCCGGATTTTACTTAACTGCTGCTGCAATGTTCTACCTTGTCGCTATTTCAGTAATTTTGTCCACACTTGTATTGATTAGAACCAGCACTTCCTCACAGAATTTGGTAGAACTCACATCATCTGAATCGGATGTTAAAACATATACACTAGTAGAAGGAACTACCACTACAATTCAGCAATTGATTGGTAGAGGAGTTGGAGTAAATACCGCCTTAGTTGTAGGTCAGTCAGTCAATGATGAAGGCGGTTCAACAGTAATTGCAGTTTCTGCAACTCTACACAATGACGAAGTAACCGAATTCCCTGAACAAGAAACAGTAGAGGAAAGTAGTGAAGGAGAAGATGCTAAAGGGCCGGATAAGGAACTAATAATGCTGGTAGATTATCTAAAGAAGACCA
Source organism: Candidatus Poseidoniaceae archaeon (assembly GCA_022451835.1). Classification (GTDB taxonomy): domain Archaea; phylum Thermoplasmatota; class Poseidoniia; order Poseidoniales; family Poseidoniaceae; genus MGIIa-L1. The sequence goes on along the minus strand of JAKUNX010000101.1, from coordinate 1,854 downwards.
ATCAGTCAGTTTTTGAATTCTTTAGGTCAATCGATCTTGACGATTCAGGCAGCATTGATGGGTTTGAATTCCAACAAGCATTGATCTCCAGTGATGTTGGCGAATACCCGCCTTGGGAATTAGAAGGACTTGTAGCTGCAATAGACCTTGACAAAGATGGAAAGATAAATCTTCCAGAATTGGACATTGCCCTTGCCCGAATTGCTGCAACCTATAACTCATCTGATGAGGCTGAAGAATCACAAAGTGATACCTCAGAAGATTCATCTTCAGAGCATACTCAGGCATCATTGACTAAACTTAAGAAAGCAGAATTGATTGAAATCGCCAAGGAAATGGGTGTTTCAACCTCTGGAACAAAGAGTGACTTAGTTGCTGCAATCTTGAGTGCTTGATTGGAGATGCTGCATGAAAATTGGCTTAGTCGGCAAACCGAATGTCGGTAAGTCGACATTTTTCTCTTCTGCTACTTTAGCAAAAGTCGATATTGCAAATTATCCATTTTGTACTATTGATCCTAATGTAGGGGTGGCTTTTGTTGCTGCAAGGCTAGATTGCCCGTGTAAGGAATTGCGTCAAAAATTAGAAGCAGACGGTAGATTAGAGCCGATAAGTGAAGATGATCCGCGCAAAGGCAGCATATGTCAGCCAAGAACTGGGACTTGTGTCGGATTCAAGCGATTAGTACCATGCTATCTGGTAGATGTAGCAGGTTTAGTTCCAGGAGCAAGTGAAGGAAGGGGTAGAGGCAATGCCTTTTTAGCCGATTTATCAAATTGTGATGCGCTTATCCAAGTGGTAGATGCTGCTGCATCAACAGATATTGAAGGCAATCCAATCTCTCCTAAAGGAAATATTACCGAAGCATCTAATTCGATTCAAGAAGAGATCGATTTCCTAGAACTTGAATTGGATAATTGGATTCTTGGATTACTTGAGGATAGTTGGGCTCGAGGAGTAAGAAGAGTTCAATCAGAAGGTGAAAAAGGAATACTCAATTTTTTACATGAAAAGTTAACTGGAGTCGGCTCATCAATAACGTTGATTACCAAAGGGTTTGAACAATTCAAAACGCAACATAATGATTCTACGCCACCTTGGGACTGGGATAGAAATGTGTTACAATTATTGGCTCAGAATTTGCGCAAACAGTTGTTTCCAATTCACATTGCTGCTAATAAATCTGATATGTCAATATCTGGTGTATTGGACTCTGTAACAGCCAATGGGATTATTGTTCCTTGTATGGCAGATATGGAATTAGCACTTAGAAGAGCATCATCGGCAGGAATGATAGATTATCAAATTGGTTCAAATAAATTCATAATTTCAGATGATAGTAATTTGACTCCTCAACAACTTGAAGCATTAGGAAAGATGAGTGAAAAGTTGGCATCAGTGGGCTCAACAGGAGTTGCAGATATTATTGACAAAGTTCTGTTTGATCAATTAAATCACATTGTAGTTTATCCAGTTCAAGATGAAGGGCAGTGGACAGATGGGGATGGTAAAGTGTTACCTGATGCATTTGTTGTCCCCCAAGGGATTACAGCCAAACCACTTGCTTACAAGGTTCATAGCGATCTTGGAGACGGGTGCATCAAAGGCGTTGATGGAAGAACTCGTCGAGCTGTAGGTGCTGATTACGAATTAAATAATGGCGATGTACTAAAGATTCACTCAAAATAATCAGTGACCTTCTGGGCGCTCATATTCGGGAGTTAATCTTGCCATATTTCCAGCAAAGTGTGCACCTCTAATGATAAACCACACAGGTGCAAACAAGGTAAGTCCAATCAATAATAGCAGGAAGTAAAGGCCCGAAGGATCAACGGAACTACTGTACATGCCCCA
>JAKUNX010000100.1 GCA_022451835.1 Candidatus Poseidoniaceae archaeon | reverse complement strand
ACCTTCTCGTTCAGCACCACCCACTAGGAGAGTGTTGCCTGTCATATCAACCTCCCATGGCCCTCTATCTCCAACATCCTCTGCAGCGATAATTGTTAGATCATATTGCTTGGCTTTGGTAATTATTTCCTCAGTAGTGCTGTAAATTACTGGAATAAATCGGTCTGCACGCATGCTTGCGCGACGGATTGTTCGGCGCTCTTCGTGAGTTTTTGTCACATTGAGTACTACGCCATCAGCTCCGCTTACTTCGGCGGTTCGAATGGCAAATCCTAGATTGGTTGAGTAAGTTACTCCGTCGAAAAACCAAATTGTGCCGCCCTTTTCCATCAACTCATCGATAGATTTTGTTTGAAATCGACCAGTTAATGCCAGTGCATCAACATGCCCTTCGGCTGACATTCGCCACAGATCATTGGTTGAACCTTCCTCGAGTGGAATGTTTTGTTGTTCACATAATTCTCTAATCGCAGTTGTGTCTTTTTCCCGATCAACCAACACTCTGTCAATCTGTTGACCGCTCAATAGTGCTTGATACACCGCTTCAGCACCTGTGATTTGTCCGGCCATGATACTGTGTTGAGCATTACCCTCATGAGCCTGTCCACTATGGCAAAGCCATGGCGAAAAAGCACAACCCACGTTTTCTAGCGATTGTCGAAGATGCCAGAGCAAAAATCAGTGAATGTTCGGCAAGTGAGTTATCTAAATTGGTTTCAGAAGGAGCAGTTGTAATCGATGTTAGAGAACAACATGAGTTTGAAGCAGGTCACTATGTTGATGCAATTCACATTGGTAAAGGCGTCATTGAGCGTGATATTGAAAAGCAAGATTTTGAAATTAAACAAAAAATTGTGTTGTATTGCGGTGGAGGTTTTCGTAGTGCAATCGCGGCAAAATCGCTTCAAGATATGGGCTATGAGGATGTAATCTCATTATGGGGCGGTTGGCGAGGAATCTTAGCCGAAGGCCTTGCGACAAAATTATAATTATTCCATTATTGGGTTTAGACAAATCATTAATAGAGGTCACTCAGAGATTTTACCATGGGAAAGAAAGGAGTTCTGCTAATTAATGTGGGAACGCCTGATGAGCCAACGGTAAAATCGGTGCGTAATTACCTGCGTGAGTTTCTCTTAGATCCCGATGTAATCGATGCACCGTATATCATCAGACAGTTGTTGGTAAGAGGTATTATCCTTCGAGTAAGGCCAAGAAAAATTGCGCCACTGTATCAAAAAATTTGGATGGATGAAGGTTCTCCCCTGCGCGTATACTCCGATAGAATTACTAAGTCGCTAAATGACATGGACGAAGAGATTGAATTTGAGTTTGCTATGAGATATGGTAACCCTTCTATTGAGTATGGCCTTAGAAATTTACAAGCCAAAGGAGTCGATGAATTGCTACTATTACCAATGTTTCCGCACTACGCCCAAGCTACAACAAAATCTGCATTAAAGCACTCTTATAAACAACTCAAGGCTATGAATTGGCAGCCGCAAATAATCGAAATGGGTCACTTTGAAACCGATGAAGAATATGTAATTCCGTTAGCCAATTCAATAGAGTCTCAATTGGACAAAGATGCTCACTTATTGTTTTCATATCATGGTCTGCCGGTATCTCACGTTAAGCGAATTGACACGTCAAAGAATCATTGCCAACAGGTGAATGATTGTTGTTCAATAAAATCCGATGCAAATGCGTTGTGTTATGGCCACCACTGTATGAAAACAACCCAAACTGTTGTCGGCTTACTTGGCCTTAATGATGACCAATGGTCATTGAGTTTTCAGAGTAGGATAGGGCCAGTAAAGTGGTTGGAGCCATCGACTATGAACAAAGTGGAAGAATTAGTCAAGCGTGGTGTGAAAAAATTAGCAATAGTTGCACCTGCATTCCTTGCAGATGGGTTAGAAACACTAGAAGAATTAGACATTGGAATCAGAGAACACTTCATCGAATTAGGTGGTGAAGAATTAACAGTAATCAAGTGCCTTAATGATAATGAAGATTGGGTTGAAGGGCTTAGTAAACTAGTCAGTAAAAAATTTGAGAGCATAGCAGCTGCTTAGAATAATTCAGCAAACCTTTCTGCTTCGTCGACAACGTGAGTTATCGATACACCGCTAATCGCCCATCCTGCATGTGAGAAATCACTGCTTAATTGCTTCAAATTGGCCATATATCCTGGAAGATAACGTGGTATCTTTCGCTCTCCAATCTTGACGAATAGAACCGGGTCTTTCGCTAGTAATTTTTCTGCAACATCGAGTACTTTCTGTTCGTCCTTATCCCATCGATTGTGAGGCACCATTAATCGGAACAGGCGATGGCCTTCAGGGCATCTCTTTGAATGATGAAGATCGCTCTCATGCAATATACCGCTGATTGGAAGGTTACTATCTGGAATTAGGGTTCCGTAGCCGACCTTGACATCCTGAACTTGCTTGTCCAAATAACCAATAGCGAAGATCGATAATGTTGACGCAGTGTAGTTTTCTTGAACTCCTGGCGCAGCCCAGATAACTGATTCAGCGCCTATGTCATATTCTAGTGCAACGGATTGTGCTGATTGTACTTCTTGCTCAAGCCTAATGTCGACATTTTCTAAATTGGATAATTTAGCAACCAAAGCATCGACCAAACATTGCATACCTCCTTCGATTGAAGCAATAGAGCCTCTTTTAGGAGTGAAAATAGGATAAGAAGCGTTGATCAATTTCGATAATTTTGCTCTTTTTATTGGCGGATTATCTCCGAACTTAGTAAGAGAGGGAAGTAGAAAATCAGCATCTACATTATCTGATGTTTCATTGACAATACCCAAACAAAGCGCATCTGCAATCGCTTTATGCGGAATTACTTGGTCAACTGATTGGCCGCCTGCTCGGGATTTTTTTAGCGCTTTACGAAGTTTCAATGGGCCGATTTTAAACAGTGTTCGCCAGGATAATTTGTGAGATTTACCATCCAATAAGACCCATCGCGACTTGGCTTGTGGCCGTGATGAGTTGAATTTTTCTGACAATCCTAGGTCGTTGATTAGACGCCAAAATGCGGGGTGAGGTCGTGTTGCATTAACCGCTAAATCGCAAATCCATTCTCCTTCTTGCCAAGTATTGATTACCCCTCCTAATCGATTCGCACGCTCATGTATTACCACCGAGATGTCTGGCCGTTTTTGAGCAATGCGATAGGCACAACATAATCCAGAAAGTCCTCCTCCGACAATAACTACTTTCTCTGAATCGCCTAGTTTAGTATTGGCAATCAATGGACGGCGTAACTCTTCGCCGTGCTTAATCCAGCTCTCCAAACTCGGCATGTTAACATCTCAATTCAATTTTCGAGCCAGTTTCTCGGTTGCCGTAATGCCTCTAGCAATCGGTACTCTTCGGTACCGGGTTGAACTTCATGGCAATATTCCCAGCGTGCGGTAAGAGGTAATGACATCAATATGCTCTCAATCCTTCCATTTGTTGTTAACCCAAAAGTAGTGCCCCGATCATAGACCAAATTGAACTCAACATACCTACCACGCCTAATTTGTTGCCAGTCTTTTTGTTCTGAAGTAAATGGAAGGTCTTTTCTTCTTTCTAGTATAGGTAAATATGACGAAAGAAATGACTCTGCGCAGTCGGTAACAAATGCGAAGCAATCATCTCTGTCAGCGTCATTAATATCGTCGAAGAAAATGCCGCCGAGGCCTCTTCGCTCGCCACGATGTTTGATGTAAAAATAGTCATCACACCATTGCTTGAATTTTGTGAAATCTGCCACTTCATGGCGATCGCACGCGTCTTTGTGTACTTGATGAAAATGGATTGCATCTTCTTCAAATAGATAACTTGGAGTAAGATCAGCCCCGCCACCAAACCACCAACTGCCCGGTTTTTGACCTTCTCCGCGCTCAAAATATCGATAATTTGCATGTACTGTGGGCGCCATTGGATTAATTGGGTGAAGTACCAAACTAATACCAGTAGCAAAGAAATCTAAATCCGTGCCTTGAAGTTCGTGTCCTCCGCCCATGCTTTTTGCTGCTTGGGGGCTAAGAGTTCCGTATACTATGCTGACATTTACTCCGGCTTTTTCGAAAACTTTGCCGCCTGAAAAGACGCGGCTTCTTCCCCCGCCGCCTTCTTCTCGGGTCCACTCATCTTGACGATAGTCGACTCCGTCTATCTCCCGTAAAGCCTCGCAAATCTCATCTTGAATTCGATGAACCATGTCAGCCATTTTCTGACGCATGCTTATTCACCAACAATTTCACGAAGCACTGTTTCGACACATTCTATACGCGCTGAAGGTGCAAACCCGTGACCTAAATTGAAAATATGGCCTGGTTTACTTCCTGCCGCCTGCAAAACTTGTCTTGTTGCAGATTTAGCCATTTCAGTGGAGCCGTGCAACAATGATGGGTCAAGATTTCCTTGGAAAGCAAAATTATCTCCAAATTGTTGTCGATTCTCTGCCAAATCATCACGCCAATCTAAAGAAATAGCGTTTAAGTCTAGTTCTCTAATTGCCGAATGAAGATGACCGGAACCTTTGGCATAATGTATGACTGGTACATCCTTGCCAACCTTTTCACGGAATACTTCAATTGTTCTTGCCGTGGCTGGCATCGCAAACTCTCGATAAATTTCTGGCGATAATAATCCTGCCCAGGTATCGAATAATTGAACTCCGTCTGCACCGCCATGGATTACTTGGTCGGCAAGTAGGTCGCCAACAATCTCGCCCATTTGCATCAACATGTGTTTAGCTTGTTCAGAATTAGAATAAATCTTAGCTCTTGCATTGTGAAAGTCTTTGTCACCAGTACCCCCCGATAGAAGATACATACAGATAGTCCACGGAGAGCCAACAAAGCCCAAGCGGGCAATTGAGTCGCCTACTTCCTCGCCTACTGCTTTCAGGCCATCTGCAGCCCAGGGAGCGTGTTTTCTAGCGGAGAAATTAGTCCAGTCATCAACATCATCCAAACTAAAATCGCTGATTCTAATGCCGCCGCCGTATTCAACATCATAGCCAAGGCTTGGTAACGGTGTTAGTATGTCACTGAAAATAATCGCCGCATCTATTTTTTTGTATCTTTCAATCGGCTGTAAAGTGATTTTTGTACACAAATCAACATCCATGCAACGCTCCCAGAAGTTATGCTCTGCAGCAATTTTTCTGTACTCTGGCAAATGTCTTCCTGCCTGACGCATGAACCAAACAGGAGTCCTATCAACAGGTTGAAGGTTCAGCGCTGAAACTATTCTTTGCTTACCATTCATAATTTGCCCTCCAACCCGGTTAACACTTCATCTAGAGCGTTGACCATACCTAGTATGTGTTGCTCGTCGTGAACGGTAGCAATAAATCCTATCTCATAGGCTGATGGCGCTAACATGTAGCCTTTTTCTAACAACCCTTTGTGGATATCTGAATACAATATTCCGGCATTGCTCGGTATTTGATCCGCTCGAGGCGGGGGGTTATCTGAGCCTGGAGAGAACCAAAACAAACTTCCTCGCCTCACAAGGCGCATTGGATTACCATGCTTTTCAAGTATGGGTTCAACATTATCTTGCAACAATTTGCCCAGTTCTTCTAGTCGATCATATGCTTGTTCATCAAGCAAATCTAAGGTCATAATTCCTGCAGCCATCGCAAGAGGGTTACCTGATAACGTGCCTGCTTGATAGACTGGTCCGAGTGGAGATAGGCTCTCCATGATTTCGCTTCTTGCTCCGTATGCTCCAACTGGTAAACCGCCACCAATAACTTTGCCAAGTGCAGTTATATCTGGAGTGACACCAGACATATCACCATAACTTCCATCTTTGAATCTAAATCCGCTAATTACTTCATCAAAAATTAGTAATGAGCCATGTTCATCACACAAAGAACGCAATTTAGCAAGATATTCATGGCGTTGAACTAGTAACCCATTGTTAGCCGGTAATGGCTCGATAACTACAGCGGCAATCTCTTGACCATGTTCATTGAATAGAAACTCAACTGCTTCTTCATCATCGAGTGGTGCAACTAGAGTTGTTGCAACTGTATCTTTTGGTATTCCTGGGCTGCTTGCAATGCCGAAAGTGGCTAATCCACTACCTGAATTAACCATCAAAGAATCCACGTGACCATGATAACAGCCTTCGAATTTGATTAGTAAATCTCTTCCAGTGTAGCCGCGCGCAAGCC
>JAKUNX010000010.1 GCA_022451835.1 Candidatus Poseidoniaceae archaeon | reverse complement strand
TTAGAGGAGTTCTTCGCAAATCTAGAATGCCGAATAACGATAAAGAACAACTATTCTCTACCATTGCAGAAATAAAGCAAGACTTGTCTAGTTCAGAGTAATTCTTGCGTTTGATTCAAACAGGATGAGTTATTCGGAGTACACGTGACACCGAGCGAAATAGTATCATTGGTTAGAAAGTGGCTCGATGAAGAGAGGCTGTTTGTCAAGGAACAAAATGATCCTAGAGCACATGCTCATATCTTAATCAAATATCCACAGGGAAAGCAAGGTCATATGTTTGCAGTCGTAGTTCCTAAAAATAGAGATTTAGTAGCAATCTCTAGCATGACAAGGGTCGATAAAGGGCAACAAGATGAGATGGCCAATCATATGACTGAAGATAAAGATGGGTGGGCGGAATGGATTCATGAAGCCAGATTACAACTTATTGCTTCATCAGTAGACTGGGGGATTCATATGGGCCATAAGGATAATAAAAAACCAGGGCCATTACAAGCATTCAATGTGAGTCTGCCAATTTGGTTTGATGGTATGTCAAAAAACGAATTCATGCATTCACTTAGAAAGCTATGGCTAGCTAAACTAGGAATAATTCATGAAATCAAATATTCATATGGACCGGGAGTAGGAAAACCTGGACCTGTCGATGATTGGGAACACAGCAAGTCAGTTAGAGTTGAACCTTCTGAGTCGAAAGTTTCCGAACCAGAAAGTATCGAAGTTGAATTTGATGAAAAAATGTCATTTGGGACTAGTTTTGACCCCTCAGAATGGGCTTGAATCATTTGATTAGAATATGACCTGAAAGGGTCGTAGTTAAGTACCATGAAAACCTCGTTTAACTGTTGTAAGAGAGGATTATCTATGAGTCAAACATTCAAGTCCGTAAGTTTAGTATTGATTATGTTATTATCTGCCATGTCCGGAATGGTAGTTGCGAGCGATTATGCCGAGGCTAACACGGTAGTAATTACCGAACCCCAGCAAATTGTTGACGGGGGCTCTGCATCAGACACACAAACTGCAATTGTAGGAGATAGTCAAGGAAATGTTCACATTATATGGGCTCGAAATAATCTTCATCTTTACTATTCGATGTTAGCCAGTAATGGAGAAGTCTTAATCGATGCAACACAAATCACCAACCCGGGAATTCACAAGGTTTGGCACCCCGACGTCGTAGCGGATGAAGACGACAACATCCACATAGTTTGGACAGATAAATCAGGTACTCACAAGATTATGTATACTGCTTTAAGTCCATATAAGATTCAACCCTTCAACGGCCAACCTTCAACAGATGGAGCAATCACTGGGATAGATGATTTAGTAATTTCTCAACGAGCTCAAGATAGGGATTGGCCGTCTCTTGATGTTGATTCACAAGGAAATATTCACATAGCCTGGGAAGATGAATATGATGTTCTTGAGAAATTCTTTAACCAACCGCAAATTTACTACTCAATGATACAGCCAGATTTTGTCACCCAAGATGTAATCACTCTTTTCGATGACACTTTACTAACTCCAATCATTGGGCATAAAGGCCATCCTGATATTGTTGTTGATGCTAACGATCAAGTTCAGATTGCCTGGGACGACACCCGAGGCGGTAAGGTAGAGTTGGTTTTCGTAATCGATACCTCAGGATCCATGTATTCGGAATGGGCAGATGTTTGTACGGTAATTTACGGTGGAACCTTTTCTGATGGTTCAGCATTTGAAGGAATAAAACCACTTCTTGAAGTTGCCAATATGACTGTTTATGAAACAATTTACGGATTATCTGGTGGGTTTGGACTACCATCCGCTGCTGATAGCGGAGATTGTGCGGGATACAACCAAAATGCGGGACCAAGATCAACTGCTCTTGGAGACGGAGATGATTCAGGCGGTATTCGTACGCTTTCAACCACCGTATACAATGGCAACCCGTATTCAGGCAGCTCTGGAGAAGATTGGGGTCCAGGAACTAACTGGGCATGCTTGTCTTGGCGAGATGCTAATGACAATGTCCCAGGTAGCCCTCTAGCCGGTGGACCAAATCACAAGTGGAATCCAAATGCTACTAAGATAGTACTTCCAGTTTCTGATGAAGGGCCAAAAGATGGCGACCCATCTCAACAAGCCGATGACATTACTTCGATTAACGAAGCACACGATAGTTGCGTTAGGGCAGGAGTCATACCAATTGGTTTGTACGGTCAAGGTTATGGCGGTGCTGGAAATATCCAATCACATTTCCTCGATTTAGCTAAATGTCCTAACGGGGTTGTTTCAACTCAACCAAGAAATTGTCCGGGTGCAGATCCAGCCAACAATCCAAGCAATGTCAATGCTGGCGGTCAAGCTTACGAATTCCCATCAGGAAGCGGTGGCGCAGGAGCAATGGCATTACTTGTAGAGGCAATGGTTTATGTTGCTACCAATAATTCTCGTGAAATTTACATGACTGTTTTAGATCCATATGCAAAGATGAACAATGACCCATCTTGGACACCAGGCGCAGTTGGGCATTCTGTTGCAAACGGCGGTTATGTTGAAGATACAGGTTCGGCAGAAACTGGCCATTTGGTAGTGGTAAATGATACAAGAGTAACCATTGACGACGCGTACTCATTCCACCCATCAATTGGCGTTGATATGCAAGGCAATACCCACATTGCTTGGATGGATGCTAGAGATTATGGATTTGAAAAATCAGCAAATTATGAAGTATACTATACAAAACTACGACTTCAAGGAGCCGGGGCTTTCGACGGTGCAGAAGAAGGATTGTCCACCTATGCAATTAAGAAAATTCAAGACACTGCTATTTCTAATGTTGAAGGCTTAGAAGGGTTAACAAATAATAGACCATGGTCTGGTCATTCTATATTCCCTTCTTTATTAACCGATGATCAAAATAATGTACACATTGCATGGATTGATTCTGGTAATGTTTCTGCTGGCGAAGAGATTCAATATACTCGTCTAAATCAAACCGATTTAACAGGGCTTGGAGAATTCGCTTTAGATCCTTGGGATATAGTATCAATAACAAGTTGGGCAAGTAACAAACTAGGAACAGATACTGGTGGACGGCCAGAAATTGGGATGACTCCTGCCTTTTCAAATGACTTAGGTAGTGGCGCACATGTAGGTTGGTCTGATCGTAACAAGTGTAACGATGAGCAAAACGGCGCATTCACAATCTGTTATTCACACGTACTTACTGGCCAAGTTGACGTTGAATTGGAACTTGGAGAGACTTTTTACCACGTTATTGAACCAGGTGAACAGACTTTGTATAATCTAACTATGAATAATTCAACTCCTGGAGACATAGATCTAGTTGCCGATACTTATGGGCTCAATATTACCGGAGTGCCACAAAATTGGACCGCACAAATATTCTTCTCTGAAAATCAAACCCAAATCACACCGACCACACCAATTTACCTCAAGGGTGGTGAATTCATCAACTTCTATCTAAGAGTACAAGCGCCAACTATCTATCAGGCAAATGAGGATGAATTGGCACAAATTGTTGTCACGGCAAAATCATACAAAGACCCTGCAATAAGGTCAGATTTAACCACGTTAACTTTGATGGATGTGGTACATGGAATAAGCCTAGATACTTCGCTAAGTGTGCAAGATATTGAACAAGGCAGCCAAGCGACATTCTCGATAACTATTACCAATACCGGAAACGTTCAGGATAGTTTCTTGTTCTGGGATCCAAATACGCTAGAGGGGCAACAAGAATGGTTACTACCATTCGGCTGGGAAATCACCTTCCCACTGAGAGTAGAACTTGATCCAGGTAAATCAACGACTAAAATCCTAACCGTTAAGGTTCCATCAACAGAAGACCCGGGAGCTTTCGTAATTTACCTCAAAGGTTGGTCAGAAGGGGAGCCGATTAAATCAGTTGACAAAGGGACTTATGATATTCTCGAACTTGGCATATTTGTGTCTATTCAGTCTGAAGGAAACATTGTCTTTGAAGAAATGCTACCAGATGAGAGAGAAGTCGAAGTGAAAGCAGGTGACTGCCACACATTTGAACAGGATGTAACCAAGAACTTTGAGTCTGGTAATCTAATCTTCAGTACTCCTGGAGCACCTGAAGTGCAACCAGATGATATTGATGAATCAACTTGGCGACAATCAAATTGGGTTTTAGATATTGATTTCTCACAAACTCCTGGAGGGTCAGATGCAACACTTGGAATGCCGATAGAATGGAAATTAGATGCCGGTACAACTTTCCGAACATGGATGGTTCGAGTCAATGTATGTGTTCCTGAAGATGCAAGTATTGGTTCAAAGAGTTTCACTTTACAAGCGAACCTTGAAGGTTATCAAAAGGTTTCAGATTCGGGTAGATATACTGTAAATGTTATTCATGAATACAGTCTAGATACGCAAATAGAAAGAGAAGCTGACAGGATAGTTTCAGTTACAGATTCAAATGGAAACCCGATTTCTGCTATTGCAGTAAATCCAGGAGAAAACATCGTATTGCCTGTTACAACAACCAATAATGGTAACGGACCGGATAGGTTTGATTTCCGTTTAACAACAGTGATTGATCCAAGCGGTGTTCCAGTAAGAACAGGTCACTGGGATATCACCATTCCAAGAGAAAGTTTGGAAGAATTAGACCGCGACTCAGATCAAACGTTTGATGTGTTGATGAATATCCCTGATTTTGATATTGGCGCAGGATTATATGTAGTTGAATTCAAGACATTGTCCGAAGAAGCTTATCCGAATGAGAATAATCGAATCACTAGAGAGAGAGATATTGATTTCTTGTATGTATATGTCAATGAGTTCTATGACATGGAGATTACTATGGATCCGACAGTCGACAATTCGATTAAAGTCTCAGCACCTGGTAAGATAGTCAGTTTTGCTGTCAACATTACCAACAATGGCAATGTTCACGATTGGCCAAAATTGTACAATCACACTGCAGAAACTCAAGGCAATGATTTGGTATGGACCCAATTACCTGGAATGGGATCTCTTGAAGGTTGGTCAGTAGAATGGCGCACAATTAAGAAAATTAGCAATGATTTGAGCGTTGATGAGCCATGTGTAGTAATTACAGACCCAATGCCTGCAGTAGATGCTAGTCAGTTAGAAGTTGATACATTTTATGCCATGGTAGCTGAAGAGCAGAACACAATTAGATGTGCTTACCTTGAAGCAAATGACATCTACATGATGCCGCAAATGGCACCTTATCAAACAATTGAAATGGTTGCGGTAGTAAAGATTTCACCTACTGCTAAATTGAATACTCGTAGTGTCGGATTGAAGGTAGCATCAATTGCTGGCGACATGACAGAAGGTGGCGATTATGATTCATCACCGTCATGGCAAGGAGAAAATTTAGACAGTAACGAATTTATCGTTATCTTAAATCTAAAGGCCCCAGATTTGGTCATCAAAGAAATTATTGTATCCCAATATAGTGCTGAAATTGATTCTACAATTCCAATTGGTATAACTTTGCAAAATGTAGGAAATACTCACGCAACTGATATTGAAATCGTTTTATGTCAATATAATGATGTTAATAGCCAGTCTATCATCAACGACATCAAGAATAATGGTTGTGATGAAGATAGTATAGTAATGCGCCAAGTTGTTGGTGCACTACTGGCCCCAGATGCATCAGAAGATGCCAAAGAAATTGAGATATATCTACTATATCCGGTCGTTGCAGGAAGTAAAGGAGTATATGTTGTAGTTGATCCAATGAATGAAATTGTTGAAGCAAGCGAAAGCAACAATATCAAAGCAGTATCTGAGCCACTAGAATCACCAAGTCCGTTCTTTGACGTCGCAGGTCAAATAGTTGCTAAGACCGCGTTACCATTTGTGGTTATTCTGCTAACACTCTCTCTACTTGGAGTGGTTTACTTTGTGGGTAAGGCAAGAAGAGAGGAAGTTAAGAAGCGAATTGCTGAACAATCCTCACTATCATCAGTATTAGGATCAGAAGACTGAGGCGAAAGGGATTACTTCTTGTAATCTCCAAGCCACCAGTATAGTTCTGAGTTTTCAGGTGTAGCAATAATGTGACCAGCTTTTTGAGAAATTTGACGTTGTAATTTAGCGCGTACTTCTTCTAATAATTCAGACATTTGGCGCTGTCCCAATTGCAATTCTTTACTTAGCAAGTTTAGATCTAGTCGCTTTTCTGGTGCTTCAATAATAGAATGAATCATAGCGCGTTCCTCATATTGCTCGAAGTCACTGTCAACTCCTTGTGAAATACGATTGCGAATATGTTGATGCAATGAGATAAGAGCATCTCTTTCGCTATCTAATCGCTCAATAACTTGATTCAACTCTGATAAGTGCCCAACGCCTTCACTAACCGAAATACGCTTTCTTCCACTTACCATCTCAGCAACCGAATGTGTCGCTTCTGGAAGTTTACTCGACAGCCTCATTGGGCCACCGGAGGGAAGTTTTCTTTGCTCACAATTAAATAAATCAGGACCCAAATCAATTCTTATCGATATTGCTTGTTGAACAGTATAAATTGTTCTAGGCGGGCCACCCTTTTCACTTGGAACTTTTAATTTAGTAACGAAATTACCATTTTCTAATTCCTTGAGATGTTTCTTAATCGCTTGTTGGCTAACACCAATCAATTCTGCTAATTGCATGGGATAATGAGGTTCTCTCACCAATCTCTCAAGAATTTGTCTCCGAACTTTATTTTGTAAAAGCCACAGTGCTTGGTCAATGTCGGCCATATTGCTCAACCTAAGGTTCACTAATTGATGAACCTTTTCAAATCATCGGTTTGACATTTTATACCACAAAGTTGTACCAGATATAGCAAAAATCAGTCCGATGACAAGGAAAGAAATTGCTAATGTAGACTTTAGCGATGCTTGATAATTCCAATCCACATCAAACTGCTGCATTGTTTGAGAATCATCTCCTCCGGCAACAAACCGGTATTCACCCGGCACCGGTTGCCAAGTTATCTCCCCATTAGAAGATGGACCGCCGGCAATCATGTTTACTGAGTCTTTTTGACACTCATAATAATCACCTTTTAATTCGCAATTATCTGCTTCACTTGCTTCAGCAATTCCAATCCACACACCGGATTTGGCCCATGAAATTTCTACATCAACATTGGCTGCAATGGCTTCGGCTGGGATTTCTAGAATTTCTAAAGACATGCCCCAATAACAAGTAACTTCTTCTTCTCCAACAAATGGCAAACCATCTTCTACAGTACAGGGCGGCAACATTGCGTCAACTGTATCAGCGTCATTGAGCTCTTGAGTAATACCCAATGATGAAAAAATGATCATCAAAACCCCAATAATGGTCATTGAAATAAAAATATATTTTTTCATCCCATCACCTAATTTTCATCCCAATCTTTCCATGCATTAGGTTTTGATTCTGATTTTTTAGGCGAAACCTTCTGTTTAACATCTTTCTTTGGATCACTTTCTTTAGAGGTTATTGTTGATGTAAAACTTCCACCTTCATCCCATGATGAAATTTCTTTTGTATTGGTAATTTTCTTTTCAGCCTCTGGTTGACGCAGTGTGTTGTAGTCGGCAAATGGATCTGCAATTCTATTTTGAGCTTCATCTACATCACCTTTCATTAGAGCAAATACTTGTTCAGTTGTTAGCAATGTTCCATTTTGGACATCTTCTCTGCCGTCAATAAATTCTTCAGATTTATCTATCCCAGTATCAGCAAATGGGTTATCTACCTTTTCTGCTTGTTGTTGTTGCAGGTTAGCAATATTTTCGGGGGTTAAATCTGTGATGGGCATTACTTGCCCATTAGCACCGACCATCATAACTTTGGGCGCATTAGAATTCTTATTTGATAGGTAAAGGATGAAAGCAAACGGTAGAAAAACGACACCAATACAACACATTGCTCCACCAAAAACCAATGCAGGCTGTTCTAATAGTTTCCATTGTGCGCTTGTTGCATCAACTAACCAAAGTGTATCATTGTCACAATTTAATTCACATTCTACTTCAAGTACATATTCACCTTTTTCCGTGATATCCCATTCTTTGATGATGGTAAATCTACTACCATCTGAGTCCATTGGCGTCCAATCAGTTTTGCAATTACTTGATTCAATAGCCTCGTCGGAGATATCTGAGCCACTCATTTTTAGCAAACTGACATTTGTGATATCATCTGAAATAATAACTGCCGAATAGCAACTGTTGCTTAATTCCACAGTTTTAGCGCCACCACCGGTAATTGCTGCCTCATTGATTTTCTTTGGACTTGACGCTTCATCTATTTGATCCATATTAGAAAAAATTGCGACTGCACCAATTAGCAAAAAAACCAACCCAGCAATTCCAACACGCATTGCCCATGGGTTAGCATTACTTTGCGCCATAGTCAATCCTCGGTTGAAGTCCTCCATGAATGCTTGTACGATTATGCAAGACCAAGTTCGGCTAATTTTTCTGGCAAGTATGTATCGGTAACGAAATCTAAACCATACTTTGCTAAGGATTGCTGTTCAGCTTTCTTACCCAATTCAAGCATCATATTGATTTGGTCTTGCCACCATGAATCAGCAAATCTTGGGTCAGATAATTCTGCATTCAATGCTTCAATATCTTTCTTAGATAAATCATCACTAGGCAAATCATAAGCTAATATATCATCTGAAGTTATTCCGAGATAGGTTGCACTTGGGGTTGCCAGGTATTCGGAAATATGTGCAGTCTTAATTGCTCCATAAGCAATAGAAGCAAAAATTCTGAATGACCATGGATCACCGTCAAGGAATACTACAACTGGTAAATCCCATTCTTCACTCATTCGCTTGATAATTCTTCTAGTAGAACGAGCTGGCTGTCCCTTTAGATGCAATAGACCACATTTGTAATCTTCATCGAAGCCATTTTCAACTAATCTGTCAAACATTCCACCAGTTTCAATAGCCATTAAGAAATTAATATCATGTTCTAAGAATTCAATTTTTTCCATTTCGACGTTATAAGGGACGCCATAACCAGAATCACCAACATCATCTCTTGCATTTATTCTCATCCATTCGCCACGTCTATTTCTCTCTTGTAAAGTTAGATTACCAATGATTCTTGCTCCATCTTCTTCAGGCCTTAATTTGAAATCTTCACGTAAACACTTAGTTACTATTTCCAAGTCTTCAGCGAGATTATTTGATTCATTTTGACTGCCAAATTTACCAAGCCCCCAACTTTCTGAGATGTAGTACATTTCTCTTAACGTCGATGATTTGCCGGAGTCAATCATATCTTCAATGAATTCAATTATGTATAATGCACGCAACAATTGTTTTGCTGAACCCAAACTTGTAGCATCACGAATTGATTTGTTTTTTCCATACTTGTAAACACCAAGTTTCCTATCAAACCCGATATTATTTTTTGTTCTAACCGGCAGTGTCATCGTAGGAGGCTCGCCTTTGACAATTTTTTCATACATCTCTGAAACCACTGATTTCATTGCCAATTTTGTCTCTTCAGCACTCATTATTCCTGCCATCATTGTTCACCTCCAAACAGAGTAGATTGACCAGATGGCGGTTTGATTGCGGGTTCTGGTTTAGGCTCAACATCTTCTATTTCATCTTCCATATTTTCGAAATCATCAATTTGAGAGGGCGAGTTTAGCTCATTCAAAATCTTCTCTTGGTTACGAATTTCTTCAAGATATTTCTCATCCATCTTCATCGCACCAATTATCTCTTGACTTCCTCGATAGAATACATCAGTTTCAGTCCAATCACCTTTTTCTAAACCGTCAAGGCTGTATGTGATTGTGATGTTTTCTCCCGGTTGTAAAGTATCTAGTTTCCAAGCCCATACGCCAGTCGCTTCCTTTCTACCGCCATATTGATTGTTTGTCATCTTTCCACCAGACTTCTCAGGCCAAGTTGCTAGTATTGTGTATGCTCTTGCTCTAGCAGTGTAATTGTAGATTTTTATTGACACATCAACCGCTTTAGATTCACTATTCCATTCTGTGCTACCTTCGCAAATAACAGCGGACATAATTTTGGTAATTGAGCCTGCGAGACTAGGAAGGGGTTTATCTAAAATCTGTGCAGATTTTTTAGCGATTGCCGGTAAAATATCGTTGATTAATTCAAACTTCTCTTTTGTTTTAGCCATTTTCTTTTTCTTCTCTAAGTGTTTTCTTAGGCCTCTGCCCATTTCTAACATAGCCTTCCTGACTTCTTCCAAAACCTCGCCATTATCTGCTAATGCTTCTTTTGCTTCGGAAGTAAATTGAACATTGGTGCTTGCTAGATGTACTAAGATTGCAGCAGGGCCTTTTGGCACACCTTTTCCACCGGCTTGATCAAGTCCATATTGACGCCAATCAACAGATTCGATAGCCTTGGTTAACAAACAACCACCTTGTTGATACATCAAAGGAACGCGGTTGGCAAAGCGCAAAACTTCAACAGGCTTATCAGAAACCATATTGCCTCCGAAAATCAAACCTACTTCAACTTGATACGGATTGCCTTGAGATACATTGGGAGCTCTAGTCATTGTCGCAGCATATCTCGAATCAATAGTTTTTGATAGACCTTTTTTGATTAACATCTCTTCGATTGGAGAGAGACAATTAGTTGGGGGATTCAGTAATTTGACCGGTTTGCCATTGAACATTCTCTCTCCTTGAAAGGCTTCTAGCAAGGCGCGTACTTGGTCTGGCGACATTTGCTTTGGCTTAATCTTAACATCTAATTCTGCTGCAGCACACAATTCTTTTGCAGCTCTAGTAGAGACCCCAGAAAAATTCGTTCTAAGGAAAACTGACAGCCGAGAATCTGTAGATTCAGACAGCATTCTTTGTAATTGCCCTAATTCAATTCCGTGTGGGTGCGGCTTTATCGATTCGACTTTACCAGGTAGACGTTCAGTGACTCTTGGCCAGTGATGAACTTCACCATCAGGATCGGTGAACGTAATCTCTGCATGAGGATTGACAATACTAGTCATTCGCAAATATTGCCATACGCTTTGTCTACCTTTCTGGTATTTCGCTTTCAATCTAGTGGTAACTTCTAAGCCGTGTTTTTTCATCTCGCCATCTTCAAGATCCCAAATTTCCCGACCAGAATTGCTTTTTGTTGCTTTATTTTTCCTAGTATCAAGACCAATATCAACTACTGCAGCAGTCGATTCAGTTGCGATTTTTGATTTAACATGAGTAGGCTTTCCTGTAGTCAGTTGACTATACATTACTACTCCAGTAATTCCGATTCCTTGTTGGCCACGGGATTGCCTAATAGCATGGAATCTTGATCCAAACAATAGTTGTCCGAAAACCTTCTCAATGCTTTTCTGAGGAATTCCAGGACCATTGTCTTCAACAACTAATTCGATAATATCCTTTTTTGCATCTATCTTAGTAACTTTAACTTTGATAGAAGGTAGAATACGTGCTTCTTCGCATGCATCAAGCGCATTATCGACTGCTTCTTTGACTGCGGTAATCAATGATCTTACTGGAGAATCAAATCCTAGAAAGTGTTTATTTTTCTCAAAAAATTCTGAAATCGCTACTTGTTTTTGTTTCGATGCTAATTTTTGTGCTATGCCAGACATCCTTGTCACTCCGTCTCTGGTCCTCCTCGGTCCGAATGACCTCGGGCCAGCAACACATCATTTCGATTACCGACGGTACATAATAACTAACACAGAAAAACAGTAATGAGCATCGATTATTGAGTTTTTTCAATATTTCGTTCAAGCTCATCCATGATTTGTTTACCTTTTACAATTAAACCGATTGTGATTATTATTGAAATAAATATAATAACAAAATCAAATGGAGTTTTTGCCGTTGTTTCAATTCCATTACTTGTCACTATAGTTTGAGAGCCCCACCAAGCATATATTATCGCTGGCACTATCATGGCAAAGTTACCGATGAAATAATCTCTAAATTTAACTTTAGTAGCGCCATAAGCATAGTTCAAAACGCCGTATGGAATGACTAAACTCACTCTAGTAAGGGCGACTACTTTTTGTCCTTGCTTAGTAATTTCATCTTCTAAACCTTTCAAACTCGGATAGTCTTCAAGGGCCTTTCTTGCGTAGGGATTCATCCACTTTTTACCCAAGAAGAACGGTGCGATTGCACCGAGCATAGAGCCTATCCAAGCGATGATTATACCAGGTCCAAATCCGTAAATCACACCTGCAAGATATTTGTGAAAACTAGCTGGAATGGCGACAATGCCAAACACGATATATAGCGACAAGAATATTGCAATTCCAAAGGATTTGTTGTCGACAAACCAGTTTAGATAATCAGCAAACAGATTAATCATTGCTTGAGTCAAGCTAATCGTTAAGGCAATGCCTAAAATCACGATTAATGCAGCAATTAGTCCAGTTCGCTTTCTCATAATTATCATTCAAAGAGATTGCTTTGCCAGGAAGAAATCTTTCCAGTGAATGCAGAAGCAGCAACCGTTAATGGGCTGGCTAAATACAACTTTCCTGGCCCAGAACGACCTTGGAAATTTCGATTTATAGCAGAAACAGTAACTTGTTCGGCAGTGATTGAGACGCCAGGTCCAGCACCAATACATGCACCACAACCTGGGTCAATCAATTTCACACCTACCTTGGAGAATAATTCGTGCCAACCATTTCTAACTGCCAAGTCTTTGACTAATCCAGAACCATACTGAATGTAGAAATCAACTCCTTCTGCTACAGTCAAACCAGCATCATCTGCTGCTTGACATACCTGCGCATAATAAGCAATATCATCTTCTTTACCAGCAGTGCAGGAGCCACCATATGCAATATCGATAGCAACATCGCCAATTTCGATGATTAATGCTCCATTAGTAGGATCACTAGGGATTCCTTGGTCAGGATTTCCCGGATGAGCAACCATTGGCTTAATCTCAGCCAAATTGATATGGTGCACACCTCCATCATAATGAGCACCTTCATCAGGAATTACAGAATGCTTCTTCATTTTTTCAACCGATAAATTAGGCATAGCATTTTTCATCCAAGAATACAATGCTTCGTCAGGCTCACAAATCCCAGTTCGAGCTGAGCATTCTGTTGCCATATTACATAGAGTCGCTCTCTCATCAACAGACAAGCTAGTAAGTCCTGGGCCACCAAATTCCATCGACCGATTTAGAGTCAATTCTTTCCGAGCATGGTCGGCTAATATGTATAAAATCACATCTTTTGCAGTACAGCCTGGATTTAACTCTCCTACTAATTCAAATCGTATCGATTCTGGAACTTTTACGAAGGTAAAACCCGCACTAATTAGGTTTGAGTATTCTGTAGCACCTACTCCCCATGTTAGAGCATTTGATGCACCACCCATACAGGTATGTGAGTCAGTGGCTTGAACAAAATCACCGATTTCAATAAATTCTTCTCGCGCTACTTGATGACAAATTCCAGGCGATACCCCATTTACTGCAGAGTAATCTCTCACTCCAGTATGCTGCTGGAATGCTTTTTGTAAATCACGTAGGGTTTGCACTTTGTCCATGAACGGAACAAATTTTGGATTATGATGAGCGTATAGCAAGTGGTCTTCGAATACAGCAAACTTGCTTGGGTTAGGTAACTGGTAATCCCTTCCATATTCTTCTGATAAGAAAGTATGAACTTGAGCAGTGGTAAATTCATGTGAATAGCCTCCTTGAACTTGAGTAATAACCGGGTCACCTGGTTTTACGCATTGTCCTAATTTTTGTCCAACCAAATTTCTTGCAATAATTTTCTCCGCCATAGTCATAGGCTGAGCCCCAGTTTTTATTGGAGGTAGAGTAATTTCATCAGATTTCAAAGCTTTAGCAAATGGGAACAAACCACCTTTTTCAATAATAATTTTTGTTACATCGTCGTATTTCTCGGTAAATTCAGATAATGGTAGTTGTTCACCATTTTGCAACCTCTCTAGCATAGTATAATCGCCCATTAATTGGCCAAGATTGATATTATTTCGTTCATGAATCGGAGCAAATGATGCCGCGATTACAATCCGTATACCAGCCCATCTTTCACATTGTGCTGCGGTCTCTCTACTAGATCCTGTACCTTTTCGTTGTCCAGAAACTATGACCTCAAAGTTTCCGTTAATCAGTGCATTTTCATTGAATACTCTCAGTCCATTATGTTTCAAACCCGCATAAGCATTTTTCGCAATCTCTGCAGGTTCATGATCAAAACAAACCCAGGCAGGAGTCATAACGTCTGTATTGATATCATCCAACAAATCCTCAGGATTGATGTCTTTCATTTGAAGATCTAATCCGTCATATAACTGCTGTTTGATGAGATCTAAGTTTTTGGTCAAGAATAAAACTCGCTTGTTTGGTGTTAAGCCGATTTGCCGCTCCCCTCCGTTAACACCCATTGCAATCGTTTCGGGCAGGCTTGTTGTGCGTATAACCATTGACCTTGATTTTTCATAAACTATATCATGGAAACTAAAAATATTCGTCGCCAGTACAAAAATTGTGGAACAGACAACTCTCAAAACACGGCACAAGTTTCATATAACCTCGCATAAGGGGTTAAGAGTGTTGCCCTATATTCATAGGGAGGGGGAATAATAAATGGATGAACAACAAGTTGAAGATATTGTAAAGTGTAATGATTGTGGAAGCAGAAACCTTACTCGAGATGAAACTCGAGGTGAAGTGGTTTGTGATGACTGCGGTTTAGTATTAGAAGATAATGTAATTGATCAAGGTGCAGAGTGGAGAGTTTTCTCACCAGAGCAAGGAGACCAAAGAGCAAGAACTGGAGCTCCAATGACTGTTATGCTTCACGACAAAGGGCTCTCAACTGATATTGATTGGCAGAATAAGGATTATTCAGGAAAGACAATCAATTCTAGATATCGCTCTCAATTCTATCGAATGAGAAAGTGGCAGAAGCGAAGCCGTGTTTCAAATGCTACCGAAAGAAACCTCGCTATGGCACTTGCAGAACTTGATAGGATGGCAAGCCGATTGGAACTGCCAAAATCAGTTCGTGAAGCTGCAGCTGTAAATTACAAGAAAGCTGTAGACAAGCGATTGATCAGAGGTCGTTCGATTGAAGGTGTTGCTGCGGCTTCATTGTATGCAGCTTGCCGTCAATGTGGCGTTCCACGAACTCTTGATGAAATCGGACAAGCATCTCGTACTGGAAGAAAAGAAATTGGTAGAACCTACCGATTTATGGTAAGAGAATTAAAGATGAAAATCATGCCAACCGGTCCTGAAGATTACATTTCCAGATTCTGTTCTGGATTAGGTCTAGATGCTGAGGTAGAAGCTAAGGCTTACGAATTAATCAAGGCAGCCCAAGAAAAGGAATTAACCAGTGGCAGAGGTCCAACAGGGATTGCCGCATCAATCATTTACATCGCTTCGGTGCTTTGCGGTAAGAGAAGAACCCAGAGAGAAGTTGCTGAAGTTGCTGGAGTGACTGAAGTTACTATTAGAAATAGATACAAGGAACTAATTCAAAATTTGAATATTGAACTTGACATCTAAAACTAAAATCATCGGTTGATCGTAATGAGTAAGAGCCGATCTGAGATTTCTCAGATTGTTTTTGAAAAAGTTGCAACTTTGTTAGTAGAGGCATTGGAGCGAGGAACAAAATCTTGGCCACTGCCTCAACCACCAATTAGAGATTTAGATTTTCCAGTCATTGAACCGATCTCTGCTCAGGAATTAATTGAACAAGGACTTGGTTTACTAAATGTCGACCGCGGAATGTTTGAACATAAATTAAACACTGTGGTAGAATTAGTAGTTCCGCATCGAATGAACTTGACGGATGATCCATATGAAATTCACAAAAAATGGATCGCAAAGCGTACGAATATGGTAGCAGAGCGATTGGTATTCTCCATCAATAATGATTGGCTGGCAAGAGCTCTTGACCCTCAAGCACCTGATAGTACTCGATGGTGGTTAAGCATTGCATTACTCAATGGTTTGTCTATCGGACCATTGGGGCAACCAATCCATCAAGGCTATCATTTACTCGAATCGATTGCTATAGGTGAAAGGCCAGGAACTTGGCATACTCAACCCGAAGCAGGCCCCCAAAACCTAGATTGGAATCCTTCAGCGATAGTACCTAGAATGACCGGAGTAGTTGCCCATGAGTTTGGAATAAAGGCTGCTAAGTGGATGTTAGATCAATTGGAAAGAAGCCACGTAGATAGGCGAAGATTACTAATTGAATGGATTAGATTATTGATGGAAAGATCTGAATTAATCGAACCCTTAGGGTTGTTTCAAATTCTTACACGGTTGACTTCTGATGAAGATACTCAAGTGGCGGTACAAATCACTAAGTGTTTGGCAAAAGCGATAGATTATGATAGAGAAACAGGTCATGAATTGGCTAAACTCTTGATGACTAGAAATGACCTAATGCTGCGCCGCGCAATGGCAGATGTTTTAACGCGATTATTTAGGAGATTAACAGAGGATGCACTACCATTCTATGAGCAGTTGAAGCAGGATGAAGATCCAGATGTTTTGGCTGCAATCAGTACAACATCTTCTGATTTGAGATTTTTAGACACAGAAATGTGGGCAGAGAATTTAGTTGAGTTGAGTAAACATAAGTTACCAATCGTTCGTAGAAACCTTGTTCCTTCACTACGAAACTATTTCGAAACGTTTCCAAATGATACTAAGAAATTATTACCAGTAATGTGGCAAGATGGAGACGAGGTAGTTAGAACTAGAATGCGAGAGTTGCTGATAAAAATGGCTAATGTTTCCTCAGAACAATTTAGTTCACGATTAACCGATTTACTAGAGCATGGATGTGATTTAACTCCATTATGGAAATTGATGGATGCAAGGAAGAATGGGTCATCTAAAGAATGGATTGATTGGTTATCAGGCGACGGCGAAATGCCAAAAACGAGCATGGAAAAAATGCACATTAGTACAATGGAAGCACCAGAGTCGTTACCTGATTTGAGTGATGCATTGGAAACGTTAGATCAACAATTAGGGTTTCTTGATTGATCATTCCTGTTCCAAATCGTCATTTAGAGGCCCAGAAACAACTAAACCAACATAGATTCCATTCATCATTGCAAGACAACCAATTAGTAGAATAACCATTCCTGAGGTTTCTGGAAGTAGTTCTTTCAAGTCAGTGTTGTTGATGATATATACTAATAACAAACAAATAAATGCGAAACAAATTACTAATTTCCAACTTTTTTCTGGGTTCTGCCAGCGGTTTATTGACGGAATAATCCCGGGTTGTTTGAAGGTAAAGCGAAACCAACCAACATACAAGCAACATAGTCCACTTAATCCAATCACTCCTCTAGTAAAGGAACGAGCATCCCAAGGTCCTTCAGGAGCTATGTCGAATAGTGACTGTAGCACCATTATTGCGCCGGCGATAGAAACCCATCGCCACTCAGGAACTGTTGCCATGGTTATGCCATGATGGGTTATGCTTGAAAGGTTGTACCCTCTGGGATTCATAATGACAGTCGTTAACGATGCGGTAATAGTTGCTGCAGGTCTTGGAAGCAGAATGTTACCAACCAGCGCTTATCTCCCTAAAGAGTCACTACCTCTAGTAGATATTCCGGCATTTATTCATTTGGTAAGAGAGGCTGTAAATGCAAAAGCATCAAGAATTCACATTATTACTTCTGCAAAAAAAGATTTTTCCACCTTCTTGGAAGATAAGCAAGAGTATCATTCATTAAGGCCGGAGATTAGTGAATCTTTATTTTCTTTAGAAGGATCAATAAAATTCTTCATTCATACACAAGATAAACCCCTTGGATTAGGGAATGCAATTCTGCAGTCTTTGGATCATATAGATGGACCCTATCTTGTGTTACTTGGAGATAATATCATCACAGATAAGTTCTCCAGCGTCCAAGATTTTCAAGCATCTAATGCTTCAAGTAGATTAGTTTCTGCTTTCAATAAAACAGGTTTACCTTGTGCAGCAATATATTCAGTACCTGAAAGTGAGGTAAGCAACTATGGCGTTATAGAATTAAATGGCGATAAGATATCACAAATCATCGAAAAGCCTTCAGTTGAAAATGCACCTTCGAATAAGGTACTGTGTGGGAGATATATTTTCACCAAAGATAGCAAAGAATTGCTAACTTCAACTTATCCAGTAAGTGAGTTTGGCGATTTCCAAACTATTGAATTACAGAAGCATTGGATGAATGGAAATGGATTGATTGCAGTTGATTTAAGTGATTATCAATGGTATGATTCTGGTAACCCTCTATCTTGGTTAAAGGCTCAAATTGACTATGGCCTGCGCAATTTAGATTATTCAGAAGATCTCCAAGAGTGGCTTAAACAAAGACTAAATCACCGTTGACCTGGCTTCCAAAATGATAGCGGTATTGGCAATTGATTACTTACGCAGCGATTAGCAAGGTGATCTGCTCTCTCATTCCACCTATGTCCTCGATGCGCTCTTACATGACTCCATTGTAGGTTTCGAATCTCACTCACTTCTTTCCATAGGCTTTGCACAGTTTTAACCAAATTTTTGTTAGCTTTTGCTCGCCATAGACCTGTAGATAAGTTTCCAGCATATTGAGAATCGGTGTATATTATCGCATCTTGTTCGCTTCCATCGATTATTAGCCAACGTAATGCCATTGCAAATGCGGTTAATTCTGCGGTATTATTTGAACCGACTTCTGCACCGAGGAATTCATTATCGTCTGGATTACAAATAACAAATCCCCAAGATTCTTCAAGAATTTCTCCACTTCCCTTGCCAAGGCCATTATCGCCGACAACAATTGCCATTCCCCAAGCGGCAGGAGTCTCTGCAGTAACATTTTGATTTTCTAAGCAAGAGCCATCTATATACAACGCGATATGTCCATCGCTGGAAGACAAAATTCTCACTCGCCAATTTCTGACTTGTATGCGGCAGAGTCCATTAGGGTGGCGAGTTGGTCCGGATTATTTACCGTCATCTTGATTATCCAGCCATCACCATAAGGGCTGGTATTCATCAGTTCTGGAGTGTCTTCTAACTCTTCATTTACTTCAGTAATCTCTCCAGCAAGTGGGGCAAAAATAGGCGATGCAGATTTTACCGACTCAACAACAGCAAATTCTCCCATGTCTTCAACGACCATACCACTTTCAGGGAGTTCAATGTAGACGATATCGGTTAGTGCATTTTGTGCGTGGTCAGTAATTCCGATAGTTACTGTATCACCTTCTACTCTAAGCCATTCGTGTTCTTTAGTATAGTACAAACCTTCTGGGACCTCACTCATAATATCGCCTTATGTTGCGGTGGGGCTAGAAGATTCTTGAATATTCGCAACAGAATTACTCTTGTTCTAAATCGATTTCATCGGTCAAAACCTTACTTTCTAACTCTGCCCAAGCGTTACCAACTCGGTTTTCATGACTCAACTGATTTATCTCTTGGTCAACTCTTTGTTTGAGTTCTGCTACGGTTTCATTGGGAAAAATGTTTGATAGAAATGAGGCTTCATAATCCAACAGTTTTGACATCACTAAGCAAATTATGCCAATCAGCAAAAATAGATGGCCGAATCCAATTTCAGTTACTACCATTCTCTCTTCAATTATGGCAAAGCCACAAATTAGTATCAACCCAAAACCTGTCCCAAGCAGGATTCGGTTTGCTGCCTTACTTGGCTCGTCCATGTTATCACCCAGTAGCGTTCAAGTGATGAATTAAGCGGCTATCAATAGGTTTCTCTCATCAATTTGTGAATCTTGTAAGGTAGTAATGCACGATTGACAGGAGTAACTTCTAAGATCCTACCATCGTCTCTTCGTCTAATATCTTGTAATAGTGGGTGCCTGCTCTTCTTATGCAAAGTCAATAGAGTTGGTTTATCAACTTCCAAAGCACCTCTAACACAATTTACGAACATTTCACTTTCGACAGTGAATTTACCAATTTCATCAATTACCAATACTTCACTTTCATTTTTTGCATATTCAATTGCTGGAATCGCGACTCTTTCCAGGGCTTCTAAATCTAGTCCATAGCCCAAAACTCGAAGCCTTGAGTCAAACTCTTTGTGAGCAATAACTCCCTCCTCTCCAGTGATTATGTCTATTACTTTGTAGCCTAACCTTTCTCCTCCTTCGATTATAGGTTCAGTTCGCATTCCAGCAATAATTGGTTTGTCACTGAGATTTCCTCGGAGTTTGATTTCATTGGTTCTTTCTTCGGTTAGCATTTGCAGGACTTTTTCCATCACAGCGGATTTACCACTTCTTGGCAGTCCTGTAATTCCAATCTTTGGATGAATTCCCATCTATTTCACCGAGGCTCTTTTTACACCGAGTCACTTATCAGTATTAAATAATCGTCTTACCCTAGGTTGAGAGAATGGATTTGTAATAGAGTAAAAAACCGCCTAAAAATGCCTAAAACGGAAACAAAATTACCACATTAAGGGAAAACAACAAATTATTGAAAAAAAGTTGCGGAGCTATTGTAAACTTCCCAATAATCTTCTACCCACTGATAAATTTGAGAAATCTTTTCTGTTTTAATCCCAGCAATTTTTGCAATTTTTTTAATGGCTCGAATCTCTTTTTTATCATAATCTCCATCACAGGCAGCGACTAAGACAGCATCTCTTAATGCTAATTGTTGACCAACTTCAGATAAAATTTCCATGCATTTTTCTATTTCTACGGGGTGAGTTAGAGTATTTCTAACATCAACCCTCATTTCCGGATGAAGCATAGACTTGCCCATTATTGATTCAATCATTATCAACTCTTCTTGAACCAATTCCCCATCAATAGAAGCGACTGTAACCATTAATTGTGCATGAGCTAATCGCTCTTCAATGGTCAATTCGTTAACCATATCTGGAAACAAAGGTTTCACTCCGCTAGATCATTCAAAATGTCATAGCCTGATTGCATCCAATTATATCCTTCAACAGTCCACTTCAATAATCGTTCTAAAGCCCCATCAGGTAATCCGAGATGAGCGATAATTTCTGTTAAAACTTCTTTTTCATCATCATCGACAGTACCATCAGCAGCAGCCATTAAAACAGCATCTCTTAATGCAAGACGACCAGCTTCATCACTCAATCCTGCTAAGCATTCATCCAGTGGAGGAGGTGCTTTCAAGGCTTGACGAATTAGTTCACGTTGATTTGGAGACAGTAAGGCAGTACCAAGACGTTGTTCAAACATGGCCATTTCGTCCACAGTAAGTTCATTATCAATTCTAGCAATGAATGCCAATAATCTGGCATAAGAGAATCTTTCTTCACGTGATAACTTGTGAATTGTATCCGGCAGCATGGTAGTCCGTGTTGCTCATTAGCCAATAACTTCTCGCATGAATATAATTGAAAAATTCGATTTTGCGAACGGATATATTTTGCCGAATCAATCATCATATTCAAAGACAAACCATCGCATAGTAGCCCAAGTAAATAATCCCCAAATCAGCATGTTGGTAACAAAAATGATACGAATAAATAAATCTAGATTTGAAACTAGATACTCATATGAAAGGGTGGATAATACTCCTCCAACGGCGTAAACTCCAAAGGCACCAAGCATCGTAGTTTTGACATCTTTTCTTCCATCAAAGGTAAAATATCGATGAGTAAAGTGAGCAATTGTACACGACATTACCCATGCAGTAGCCCATATACCGGTCTCAGATAATAATTCTAGGGCTGGCGAAAGACGTAACACTTCCCAAAATATCCAAAACAAGAGTGTATTAATTGCTCCTGCCGAGGCGAAGCGTCTAATTGTGCCCCTTGGAGCGAGTTGAGAAAACTGTTCTTTGTCCACTCAACCACCACTTGGACCATTAGTCATCATTGGTAACAACATCGCTAGGCTTACCAGTAGGAATGGTTCGTAATTTTTCATTGTCTTTTTGAATTGCCTCTAATAATTCGTATTTGCAAGATAAAGATTCTGCAAGTACAGCCAATGCTTGTGAATCTTTAGGTAAACACTTACCACCAAAACCTCGATTCAAGCCAAAAATAGGATCAAGATGCGAGTCTCCAATTGGTTGGTCTTGCGGAGTAGTAATTACTTCCCGAATCTTATACCAATCTTCTTCAAGTTCTTGACAGATGTCATACATTTGATTAGCGAAAATAACTTTCATAGCGTAAAACGTATTTTTGGTATATTTTACCAATTCAGCTTGCGTAGGAGTCACATGGAATAAGTTCTCATTGCGCAACACTCCTGCTTCTTGATGTTGTTTGAACACTAGTTTAGCAACCTCATCATGGTGAGTGCCACAGACTAGGATATCTTGGTTAGCAAAATCTTCTAATCTTCTTCGCTCAACTAAAAATTCTGGTGAATAAGCTATTTTCAGGTGGGAATATTTTTGATGAAATGCTTGGGTAGTACCAGGGATAACCGTGCTTTTTATCACAGCAGTAAAACCATCGGGTAGGGAATCTAAAATCTCTTCAACAATTCTAGTGTCGCAGCCTCCGTGCTCTGGATGAGGGGGAGTTGGCACCGCAATGTATGCGAAGTTAACATTGTCAATGACATCACTAAGCTTAGTCCCTCTTGCCGGGTCGTGAACAAATAATTCATGTGCATGCTTGAAGCAGTGCTCAATAGCACCTCCAACCATTCCTGCACCGATAATTCCGATTTTCATATGTTCACCATTATTGTATGGAATGTGTATTTTTTATTATTTACTTCTTGAATGGATTTGGGTTTAACTTTCCATCTTTTGCCATCATTGACGCAGCAAGTAGTGAGTCGGGTGTACCACAATCTATCCAAGTTTCCTTACCAATATTCAACAATTCTGCCTGGCCTTTTTGGACATATTTTCTATTAACATCTGTAATTGAAAAATCATCCCCATATTCATTTTGACATTCATCAATTAGAGTCCAAAATTGTTCGTCAAAGAGATAAATTCCACCTATGGCAACATTTGAAGGCGGATTTTCAGGTTTTTCAATAATATCAATAATATTTCCATCATCATCAAATTGCGCCACTCCAAAAGCATGAGGGCTTTCTTCGTCTCTTGACAATAATATGCAACCAGGGTTTGAACTATGGTCTGTGAATTTCTTGACATTTTCTTCTAATTCTATTGTGGTAATATTGTCTGAAAAATATATCAATAACCGACAATTTTCATTATGTGGCCTTGCTAAGTTAAGTGCTTTTGCAACTCCTTCAGGCGTTTCTTCAAGAACATAGTGAATTGTTTCACCATCTAATCCAGAACCGACATGTTTAGCGATTTGACCGATGAATTGATTTGAAATTATTGTAATATTTGTTATTCCAGCACGTCTAATTGTTCCTAAAGCATAATCGATTACGGGCCGATTATAAATTGGCAAAAGCGTTTTTTGAGTAATGTTGGTAAATGGATACAACCTACTTCCGTGACCGCCAGCCACCAAGATTGCCTTTACCTTCATAACTTGCTCTAAGTGGGAGTCCTATATTTGGTTTCCTTCATTATTATCATACAACTGTTTAACTGCATCATCTTGCTGATTTTTTTCAAACCAGCCAGTTTTTATTAAATCACCAAGATTATCAACCCCAGCCTCAATTAAATCTCGATCCTTTGACTGCGATTTCTCCCATTGTATTGCAGCAGACTCAGACTGAATTTTATCAGCATCTCTTAGCATTCTTTCACCTTCTGTATTGACATTCTCAATGTCATCATAATCACGATTTTTCATTGCATCAATACGGTTTCCATGAGTTGAGAAATCCTTACTATTTTTACCAAAAGCAGGCCCTTTCTCGTCACTTCCTCTGATTCGAAGATGCTCAGAATTAGAATAGTTAGATTTTTTTTCCTGACCTAGGTTGGTTTTTTCGATCTCTTGATAATTATCATAAGAAAGTAATTCATTCAGCGTATATTCAATTTTATTATGATAATATTTTTCAATCAAATTATTGGCAACAACTATCGCTAATGGTATGATGATTATCGAAAAGAAAATTGCAGGGTCGGGTACATTAAATCCAAAAAATAGTACAATAAGAGTAAATGACATACTCAAAATCGTAATTTTAGCTAAAATTTTAACAATTTTAGCATGGGACTCTAACTTTGAAATCTCAAGGCTGTAATCCATTTTTTCACTTAACCAATAATTTTAGTCAATTTTGTCAACAAATCAGGATTTTCTAGTTCGGATTCTTGCCAATTCAATGATTTCATTGCTAATAATTTCCTTGATTGAATTGAATTATCCATTCTCTCATGGGCAAATTGGCCTAAAAGTCCACAAACCAATAAACATGCTAGACCAAAATACCATGAAGTCAGATAGGTTATAACTGCAGAAATTAAAATCATGTTGACAATTACAATAATGACCTTTTGTTTTAGTTTTTTTTCAGAGTTTATTGCATCAATACACAACTGAGCAGCCTGTTTTTTGGTCAAGGTCATGTCAAAACCTCGCTTAGATTGTAATGAAACAATCATCTTCAACTTCAATGATTGCTCCACTCATTAACAAATGCTCGATTGCTTCATCTATTTCTTCAAACGAGATGCCAGATTTATCTAATTCAATAACAATCAATTCTAAGGTTGCATAATTTTTACCTTTGGCTAACTCACCGTCGATTACCATCAGTAGATTTTGACAGGCTACTGCAAGTAATGGGTCATCACCCTGTTCATTTGGCAATAAGTCGAGAAATGCACTAACTGGATGTGATTCAGTATATTCTTCTTCACTGCTAACGGCTCTTGATCCAAGACCAATTATACTCTTATCATATTCAATACTAAAGCAGTCAAACAGGTTCATCTGATTTGGTGAATCATTACTCTCTGAAACATTTGTAATTCGCATTTTGATATCAGTAATTCTTTTCAAGCGTTGTTCTGCAGTTTTTAATTCAACTTCAAGTTCACTTGAAATCAATTCTAAACTAGAAGACGCTTGGTTCCTTAACCAGTCCTCAAGACTCCAATTTGGGTCGATTCCAGCCATTACTTCGCATAGTTTCTGAACCTCTGCTGGCAGTGAGTCAACATGGAGTCGGTTGTCTCTCATAACTTGTCTGTAATCTTGACAGCCTATGAAGAATATCATTGAAGATGGGTGATTTTACAAAAAATACGCCCATTTATTGGTTAATTTTTATCCATTCCATGTT
>JAKUNX010000001.1:36188-41034 GCA_022451835.1 Candidatus Poseidoniaceae archaeon | reverse complement strand
TCCAAGAGTTTTTCCCGCATGCTTGCCTTTACCTTGATCTTGATACCCATCCTTAGCAATTGGGTCAAAGAAGAAATGCAAATAATAACGGCAACCAAGGACATATTCTTGGATAGTGAATTCTTCCTCGATGTCGACATTTCTGCGGAAGTCACGATAATCTCTTGCAATAAAGTAGCCTCTGCCACCTTTTGCTCCAGCATATTTGACAATTACTGGGCCATCGATATCATGTGGGTCTTCCAATACTTTAGGCATATCACAACCACCAGCTTCTAACCAATCTCTTTGTCTTTGTCTACTACTTTCCCAGTGGAGGATACCTCTATTTCCAAAAGTGGGAACTTGGAGATTTTTGAAATTGGTAGAGCCAAGATATTCTACTAGAGATCCATGCGGGATGATAATTACATTTCGCTTCCTAAACCATTCTGCATAATCCAACATTTCTCGATAATCTTCTAATATTAACCATTCATCTGGATCAGCACCAGGAAATGCTTGGTAGAATTTTCTACGGTTTTCACCGACAGCAATGCCAAGAGTTCGAAAACCTTCTTTTCTTGCACCGTGAAGGATTTGTAAAGACGAGTGCGATGCGACAACTCCAATTGTTAAGTTGTCTAGGTCGTAATCAGAAAGCCAAGATTCCAATGTATCTTTGTCTACGCCCATGTCGAGTGGTTTAGTGTCCCCCATATGAGCATTATGGACTTATATCTCATATTGTAACAGAAATAATCTCCAAAAACTATCTCCAGTTGTAATATTTTTTCAAAAAGACAGTGAAAGTTCAAGTCTCTCATCGTCATCCGTTAAACATGGAAGATGTTGAGAAGTCCAGTCGAATGACATATGGAAATTATCTCAGACTAGAAGAAATGCTCACATTACAAGATGGTCCCGAAGGTTATTTGCCTGAACCTTGTAATGATGAGAAACATTTCATTATTGTTCATCAAGCATTTGAGTTATGGTTTAAATTAGTCCTCTCAGAGCTAAAAGAAGTTCATTCTCTAATGAATAGTCAAAGTATTAGCGAAAATTCAATGCCAAAAATAGTTCATCATCTTGATAGAGTTTCTACAGTATTTGGTTTAATGTCACAACAGTGGAAGGTAATGGAAACCTTAACTCCTCAAGATTTTCTATCATTTAGAGATCGATTAGGTACATCTTCTGGTTTTGAGTCATGGCAATTAAGACAAATAGAGATTATTCTTGGCCTTGAGCAGCAACAGAGAGAAGCAGGTATGGATCCTCTAAGTCATATGAAAAAGTTAGAAAAAGAAGGTAAAATCTCTCCAATTATGCTTTCTGAATTTGAAGAAATGATCAACTCACCATCGCTTAATAAATTACTCAATAATTGGCTTTCTCGAACACCGATAAATGGTTCTTTACCTAGTGATTCAAACGACGAACAAATAGTGTCAGATTATATAGAAAGCCACCTTGATGCTATGAAATCCCATTCTAAAATGGTAATTTCTCACTTTAAATCAATTGGGCATGGTGATGAATCAACATTAGGTGATCGACTAAATAAGTCAGTATTGGGGGCAAGAGATTTCCTTCTTCCTAATGAAAAGCCACATAGAGCAAGAGCAGGTCTTTTGTTCATCGAATCATATCGCGAATTACCATTATTATCTTGGCCAAGAGCACTTATCGATTCATTTGTTGAACTCGAAGAATCTATACTATTATTCAGAAATTCTCATGCAAGAATGGTTGAGAGAATGATTGGTAGGAGGATGGGCACAGGTGGTTCAAGCGGAGTTGATTATTTAGATGCGACTTTGAAATATCGTATATTCGTTGATCTATGGGCCGTTAGAACTATCTTGGTGAAAAGAGATTTGTTACCTGACGTTAAAAAGTCAGATTATTATGGATTTAACTCTGAAGTATGACTTAATCTTCGTGAGGGTCAATATCAATTGGAATTAATTCATGCTCATATTCATAAAGAGCAATTTTTAGTGGGTCGAGAACAAATCGAACAGATGCTTCTTCGAAACCATAAAGAGAAATTAGTTCCTCTTTAAATGCCTCACGTAGAACCTCTTCATTAGCATAAAGTGGCGCACCCATTCCAATTTGAAGGGCTCTTGCCCCAATAATTCTAGCTCTTTCAAATCGGGTATGAAGACGAATCGGTTTTACCATAGCAATCACTTCGACACTCAGTCGTAGCCATGCCTAAGAGCAGGTGTTATTCAATCTAACCCATATTATTCCGATTCATCACTGTCTTGTTTTTGCAGTTTTCTAAACCAAATTAACGCTGGCATTAAGCACAAAAACAACCCGATAAATGTGATTAATGCAATGTCGTATCCACCATCGTAAGCAAGTAAATCATAATCTTCATTAGATTCATCATTGAGGTCTTTTTCTCCAGTAGGGCTTGTTGATAATGATTGCAAAGGTTGGACTCTGTCTTCTTGTAAGACAAAAATCAACCTGCTAGTTGAATCATTTAACCACATGCTGATATTTTGTTCGCGAGAACTATTGGGAATTACCATTTTGTCAACTGCAAGATAGGGTAAGGTTCGATTATCCAACTCATGCTTAACAGATTCTAATTTCCATATTGTTAAATTGTAATTTGTTGTAGTATTCCAATAAACCATTCCGTTGGAAATTGATAAGTTGTCAATACCTGAAAAATTGTTATCCATTTGGGTAAGACTTTGATTTAATTCCATTCCTTGAGTTACCCCAGTGAGTAAACTATTACTATTGATTACTAATGATGGGATAAATAACAATCGATAAGTGTTATCGAATTTATTTTTGGAATAATTTAGATAACTTTGATCGAGAACCGATGGATGATGTTGTATTAAGGCAATTTTCTCAAAGTCTAATGTATCTAAAAGCAACTCCAGTGACTCACATGGTTCACACCAATCTGCGCCAAAATATTCAATCATATGTTCAGGTCTTGAAGGCTCACAGGTCGCATTAATATTACACGGTAAATCAATTACAAACACATCTAAAATATCAGATGAATCTGTTTCTAAGTCAGTATTGCCAATTTCACTCTCTGCAGCCGAAAAAGGCATTATTAGCATCGAAGAGATCAAAAAAACCATCATGATTAGCATGTGTTTCTTTAAGCCATTAATTGTTGAATTTCTAAGGCATGTGTTCAAAAGGGGCACTCTACTCCAATGAACCATGGAGGAGGCTTGGTGGCGACGCCCTTCAACATTGCCTCTTTTTATGTTGATTTTTGCCGTGTTAATTATCTCTTTTGGCGGTGCGATAAGAATTCATGATGCCGGTGAATCTTGTCCTGACTGGCCTAAATGCTTTGGAACTTATGGCTTCGACATATCAGAAGATGAACAAGCAGCTTACTGGGAAGAAAACCCTGAAGAAATCGATTCAAGAGGCGAGGAACATCGTTACACAGTGTTTGAAATATTCTTAGAATGGTTTCATAGATTCTTAGTTGGTGTAATCGCAATACCAGTACTATTGAATGTGTACGTTGCAAAGCGTAAAATAGAATTTTATGGCAAACAAAATTTCCATGGCGCAATATTCATTGCAATTTTATTATTTACCCAAGCAACTGTCGGTGCAATCACAGTATTCTATGATAATGTAGATTGGTCTGTTGCGCTTCATTTATCATTAGCTTCGATATTTACTGCTTCGATATTATGGCAATACAAGTTAACTAGAGTTAAGGAAGGAGCAAATTGGAGTTTCCTCAAGGTTTCACCAGACTTTACTCGTCTTTATCGAAAGAAATTTGACTTGATGGCTATTTCTGTATTAATTTTACTTATTTTAGGTGCTTGGGTCTCTTCAACAGCAGGAGGGCAATACAATCAATCATGTTCAGTTGGATTCCCCGACGCTTGGCCACAATGTAATGGTCAGTTCCTTCCATCACTCGACAATTCAGGTATATTGGTGCAGATGATTCATAGAATTGGAGCCTTGTTGGTCGGTCTGGTGTTGATTGTTTCGCTACTTAGACTAAAAGAGGAAAAAGAAAATTTTCAGAATTCTATGCCATTTTACAATGCATTACTTCTAACATCAATTCTGTGGTTTAGTAATTTGATGATTGGTGCTGCTTACCTAATTAAAGCAAAGATAGGCGAATTTCCCGAATGGATATCTCTATTACACTTATTAGGCGGGGTCTCAACATTCCTAGTTGCAGCAAGCGGCCCGATGATGTTTAGATTAAGTCAAAGCGATGAACAGGATAATGAAGAGTGATTTCATGAGCGAAATGAAACCGGCAATCCCTCATCCAGGATGGCCAAAAGTGTTCATCAAGTTAATGAAATTAAGAGTTATCGTTTTGTTACAAATAACTGCAATATGTGCAATATTAGTTCATGATATGTTATCTAGACATGGATTGATAGATGTTGACAGATCATGGGAAGACACCTTTTTTGCTTGTTTAATTACCATCGTAGGCGGTACTTTGTCTGCTGGAGGCTCTAATGCCATCAATATGTGGTTCGATGCTGATATAGACCAACATATGAGAAGAACCCAAAATAGACCGGTTCCTTTAGGACACATTTCGGCAAATGGGGCTTTAATTTTTGGAATTATAATTGCCGCATCTGGATCTGCACTATTTTTGTTAGTAAGTTGGAAAGCAGCCTTCTGGTCATTCTTCTCAGTTCTGTTTTATGTTTTTGTTTATACAATTTGGCTCAAAAGAAGAACTCCACAAAACATTGTCATTGGAGGTATAGCAGGATCTACTCCACCACTTATTGGTTGGGCGGTAGCAGCAGCGGACTACACAAGTAATTACAATCCTCTAGATTTGGGCTCAGCAATACCTTGG
>JAKUNX010000001.1:30517-36178 GCA_022451835.1 Candidatus Poseidoniaceae archaeon | reverse complement strand
GCCCTGATTTTCCTTTGGACGCCACCTCATTTCTGGGCTCTAGCTTTGTATCGTTCTGGAGAATATGCTAAAGCACAAGTTCCAATGATGAATGAAGTAAAAGGAGCAGAACATACGTTGTTTCAATCTAAAATATATTGTGTTTTGTTATTTATGTTGGGCTCAGTGCCTTGCTTTTGGCCAAATTCAGGTCTTCCTTTACTTTGGGCTTTCATCGCTGGTGGGCTAACATTGTGGTATTCTGTATCAGTTTGGGCAATCGACCCGAATGAGCCTTTTGATGAAAATGGTAGGATGCCTAAGGCAGCAAAATCATTCTTCAGGTCATTGTATTATCTTGGCTATATGTTCCTACTATTGGTTTTAGTGTCGGCAATTCCACCTGAATCATTAGGATATTTCGGACCTTTATCGCAGAATTGAATGACATAATAACAACCGTCATATTCATGACTACATCTAATTTGGCAAGGCTTACTGCGGCAGTCGCATAGCCTGGCCATTGCGCCGGATTGCTAATCCGGTGGTGTCTCACCTCGGGAGTTCGAATCTCCCCTGCCGCGCCAATCAATCATAGAAGTCTTCGAATTCATCAGCCATCGATTCAGCTAATCTTCGATTTCTTGCACTGATTACTTTTCGAAGTCTCTTCAAGCGTTTACTAATGAATGCTAACATAATAACTCCAAGACAAAGTGTAACCAGAGTAACTATTCCTGCCGTCTTGAATTCCTGCTTCTCTAAGCTATCTGAAAAATTACCTAGCCATTCGTTGTTTAATGGTGGTTCAGGTTCAGGCTCAGGTTCTGGAATAATGTGTTGATTATATTCCCACCATTGATCTTCAATATGTACTCTTTCAACATTTGGTGAAGGGTAAATTGCTACTGTGCGCTCATTACCAAATTGGTCGGTAGGGGTTAAGATATAGTAGAACGTCTTTAATGGTCTGATGCTATCATCATCAATGCCGTTTTCACTATATTGGTAATTATCTCCTGGTGTATAAGCAATATTTTCTAAGACTGGTTCAAGCAAATGTAAATCTATACCATTTGGGTTTTGCTCAATACGATATAAGTTCCAAGTTTCATTCTCTTCACCTTGTGGCCAAGTCCATGAAATTGTCACTTCATAGCACATATTCCAATCTTTAAGAATGTCAAAACATGTTGTATCATTGGTGAATCTGGAACTGCTTTGCATATTTATTACAGAAGTGGATGGTGGTGTTGAATCGCCACAGATAAAAGCCGCGTTTCCATCAATCATTGAAACATTTGCTAGATGATTAAATGTGTCACCAGTTCTATCAACCGGGATTATAGCATATGAGGAACAGTAACCCTCAGGAACTGCGATTGTATCCTGCCAATTAGTCTCATCAATTGAGACGAATTGTCTGAATGTATCTTCAACTAGACTTTCCCAAATCGCTTCATTATAGTCTATTTGAGGTGACGGGAAAATTGTACCGCCAAACTCAGGGACGATCTTTTGATGTATGTTCCATCCAAGAATATAATCACTTTCTGTATCGCCATAAGGTTGCCAACTGAGGTCAAAGTTCCCGTTTGCGATTAAATCAACTGTGAAATTTAATGCCTCGATA
This sequence comes from Candidatus Poseidoniaceae archaeon, assembly GCA_022451835.1. Lineage (GTDB taxonomy): Archaea > Thermoplasmatota > Poseidoniia > Poseidoniales > Poseidoniaceae > MGIIa-L1. The sequence continues at coordinate 34,566 of JAKUNX010000001.1, read as the reverse complement.
TTAGGTTCGCCAAGTTCTCCAATAAATAGAATCGTGGTGGCTTCATAGATTTTAATTGACATTTTAGTTTGGTTGATATATCCGTAATTATCTGAATTAAAGAATTCCCAATTGGTGTCACTAAAGGAGTCTAATTTTCTTATTTCTACCGATGATAATGATACTTGTGACGAAATTAAATCTAAGAGACTTAGTTCAATCTCTATCCAGTTCTGGCCATTGAAATCAGATTGGTTAGTTTGGGTATTGATTAAGTCAAATTGTAATAAAAACAACGGACTTTTGTCACCTCCGACGTTATATCCCTCTCTCTCCATAGGTAATGTAGAGTCATGCAAAATCTGTACGGTATCTGTTGCAGATATAGCACTAGCTTCATACATTGGCAGATTTGAAATTTGAATCTCAGTATAAACTAATATGTTGAAATAAATAGTTTCACTATTTCCTAAAGAATCGGTAGTAATCAACTTGAATTCGTGAGTGCCTAGGCCATAATCAGATGTGTTAATCTGTGTGGTTTGGCCATAATCTATGTTTATTATCCCCATATACCACCAGGAAAAATTTATTGGAGCAGAAGAAAATGGGTTTATATTAGCAGATATTGTGATAATTTCATTGTCAGTATACCACTCTTTTTCATTGTCAATTTCAATGCTTGACATTAGTTGAGGGACGCTGACGCCTGAGATTTCTTCTAATACATTATCCAGTGGATTTGTATCTTGATTATTCCTTACATTGTCCTGAAGTATAGCCTTAAGTAACACATTTTCGCTATCTACAGTCATATCAAAGACACAATTTTTCTGCTGATTTGGCATGATTACAGATATAATGCATATTTGGGAAACCGTGTTGCTTCCAAAGGCAGAAAGTTGTAATTCTAATTGGACATTGTTGACCGTCATGTTTGCATTGTTACTAACTTGGACAGTAATCATGTCTAGGCCGTATAGATAATTTGATGAGGATGGGTTGTGGCTAGGATATACGCTATCGACTGAAATGTCAAATTCTGTATTAATTATTATCGATATTGAATTTAGATTATTTGATTCATATAAATCACTAAATGGGTTTCCAGTTGAACTAAAAATTCCATAAATAAGCGTAAATCGCCCATCTTCACTGTGGTTAAATGTGGGGAGGTCCATCGTGAATTCCTTGTAAAATGAAAATTTAGGATAATTTTCTTCAAAGACATAATTTTGATTAACAATTTCTGTTTGATTTTCATCCCAAAGTTGCCATCCTAATGTAGTATTGAGTTGACAGCTAGCACATAAATTCGCAAATCCAGAAAATGATAATTCATATTCAGTATTATTGGAGAGTATTTTTTCGCCGTCATAAATTGCTAAACCTGTTAGTTGATCAATGATATTTTCATTATTCTCAATAATTACATCAGTATACTGTAACGAAGCATTAATAATGAAATTAATTACATCATTGCTTGGATTAAAATCTAATTCTTCAAATTGGTATACGACTGTTAGTGTTTCATTAAGCCCATTAGGATAGAATGCGTCACTAGAAGTAAAAGTTAACGACTCTGCAGGGAGTAAATTAGCAATTGCAATTTCACCTTGTGCTATTTTGTTATTAATACAAATATTTGTGACCTTTTCACCTAGACAAACGTACCAATCTATTACTCTGTTAGGAGATGTAAAACTGTCTTGATTTGTTACGGTTACTTCAAAGTAAGTTGCTTCATATGCCGGGATGTAATCATCATTACTTGGGCTGGAACTGTCGATTGACACATCCCCGCTAACAGATGCATTGACATTAGGGGAATAATTGGAAATAATAAGAGTGCTAAATAATATCAAAAAAGCAACTAACATTGATGAAAATCTACTGACCTCATTGCTAGCGCGGGCTACACTCATACTGTTGCCTGACATTTGGCATTCAAAGACTCATCGGCCATATTGGTCAAAATCTGCCAAATTTCGCAATCTTTCTCTTCTTTCATCGGTAGTCTATTGAGTCGCCTACTCATGGGAGTAGCATGGTCTCCATGCAATCATCTTTGCAAAGAGATGAAAATGGTATGACGGCAGTTATCGAGTTCTTAGCAGCATTCACTCTATTTTTGATGATATTGACTGCATTTTTGTCTTTAGCACAGTTGGAGATGGGTTCAAATGATACTTCAGTTGATAGATTAGATAGAGCCGCAGCACAAGGTCTTGATAGAATGACCTCAGACGGTGGTTGGTTTGTACCAGTATTCGATGATGGGTCTTTGGATTATGAGAATTCAACATCACATTGGCACCTTCAGCCAATTGATGACTTAAACCAAGGTATTGTCTTAGCAGGTTTAATGGGCTCTAACACCTTAGATTTTGACAAGGTTGACGCATTGAGTAATTTAACCGAGGATAATTTGGCAAGAGGTTTGGGACTTAGCGATGATTTCAGTATACATTTAGAAATCAAAATTACTGAATCAAATATTCCTTCAAGAGATGAGTTAGTATTATTTTCAGGTGGTACTGAAAGAGGAACAGCTCAAGCATCATCGTCTTCATACAAAGAACTACAAGTTGGCCAAGAAAAATTCTTGATAATTTTAGAAGTTCATAATGGTGGTAGAAAGGCCAATAATCTACACATCACTGAGATAAGTCCCCGTTCAGTTTCTGGGGCTCCTGAGTGGATAGAATTGTACAATCCTAATAATTTCGCAATAGACTTGAATGGCTGGAGCTTTTCCCACACATCTCCTAATCATGACACAAACCTATTACTCAGAGAGGGTGTGATTTCGGGCAACTCATTATCGTTGTTTACCGGCGACCCAAATGCTCAACAGATTGGTGATGCCGCTCATGTTATTGATTTAGGTAGTGAAGGATTCCTTGGTGTAGGCCAAATCGATTTATTGAATGACGGTGGCGGAGTCATAGTTTTGTCATATACTCAATTAAGTGAATTTCAGCCGTTTGAAGTAATGCGCGTCACTTGGGGAGGAGATACTGGCTTCTTTTTGACACCAAGCCAATCATTACAATACGTGACTGATAATTTCCCACCCGAACAGCAAGATTGGCAAATCTCTAACGACCCAAGTCCAGGAATAATTGAGTAGAATTAATTTGCCATTTTTTGCATTCAGTAATCGGATGCTTCATGAACCTGCGTGAGTTAGGGGTAGTGTTCCCCATGCAGCCAGTTGCCATGTATTCACGTGATAGATGTGTTACTGGTGTTCATGGTCTTGATGAGATACTTAGGGGAGGAATACCTTACGGTTCTACTGTGTTGGCCGCAGGGACTTGTGGTTCTGGAAAAACTACATTGGGAATGGAATTCTTGGTTAGAGGGGCTAATGCTGGCGAAGCATGTGCGCATTTTACTGCTACAGAACCGTCAGTAAAATTGCTAGAAAACATACGTCAATTTGCATTTTTCGATATGAACATGGTCGATACTGGATTAATCAATGTATTCGACATGGATGTCCTGTATTCATGGCTAGGTTTGGAAAAATCAACTTTTGATTTAGAAGACGTTCATTCATTAATCAAATCAATCGTAGATATTGTCAATACGATCGGAGTAACACGATTAGTAATTGATTCGGTAACAACATTATGTTACAAAATTAAATCAGAACAATTGATTAGAGATTTTCTGTTTACTCTTGGTAAGAAATTAGCCACATTAGGTTGTACTACTATACTCATTGCTGAGATAACTTCTGCAACTGAAAATGCTCACTGGTCTTCTTTTGGTGTAGAAGAAGCGATTTGTGATGGTATCATTGTTCTTGGTGACGTTGAGAGAATGGGTCATTTACTCAGGTTCTTGCAAGTGGTTAAGATGCGAGGGACTCCTCACAGTCGGGCTAAACACGCTATCGAGTTGACCCCTCTTGGTGTAATGCTGACGCCTATGCTCAAATGGGGTGCAATAAGCGATAATGTAAATCGATGGGGCAGTTGAAATGTTTGAATTAGACCAGGGAATTGCGGATCAGTTGTCTGAGGTTTCACTGAATAGTTCTGTCCAAGTCAGGTGTGGTA
>JAKUNX010000001.1:0-30507 GCA_022451835.1 Candidatus Poseidoniaceae archaeon | reverse complement strand
GGTGTGGTAACTCAAATTCATTTATGGTTACGGCAAGCACTTTGATTCCTCTGTTACAAATGTTTGAAATGAAAGGTGTGTACATCTCTGCTAGTCGTGGTGCTGCTGAGATAATTCAAGCATTCGAATCGGTAGGCATTGATGTTTCACAGATTCAATTCATTGACCTAGTCTCATCAGGAATTCTTGGCGGCACTAATGTACCTTATTCCAACGTACATTTTGTGGATAGTCCAATTATGCTTGAGTCAATATTACTTCGAACGTTGTATATTCTGCAGACTAACCAATCAGAAAGAAATTTTGTTTTTGTTGATAGCGTGAATGCACTAGCGATTTACAATGACGATAGGATGCTTGCTGAGTATCTGCACACTTTCATCAATACATTTAGGCAACAAGAAGTACTATCTGTTATTCTTAATGTGCCAGACCAAACTCCTCCACTAGTCTTGTCAAATTTAGATTTGTATTGTACCGATTTGGTTGACAGAGGCCAAGTAGTAATTCATTGATGGGTGATTAGATGTCTAAAGAGATTCAATTTGACCCAGAAGATGAGGACTTTTTTGGTTCAGTTGGTTCATTTGGTGTTCCCAAGTTTGACAATGAGATGAGAGGGGGGGTGCCTCGTGGCTTCACAATGATTGCATTTACAGAAACTGGTTCAGGTAGTGAGTTGTTCGCCAAGCAATTTGTATCTCCTGCCGAAGAAGCTGAAAATACCATTTACATCTCAACGAACGAAGGGCAGGCAGAAATAGTTCGAATTTTTCAGAAATATGATTGGCCACTGGATATCAATGTACGTACGATAGGTGAAGAGTATAATTCCAATGTTTTAGAAAAAGAGTTACTTGCTAGTAGATATCGTTTGGAAGGTTTCCGTTTGGAGGATATTCAAAGATTGGCTCAAACAAGATTTGTTGAAGAAAATAATCAAGATTATCTTACAGAAGTTACCAATGAAGTCATGGCGCTTGGCCCATATTTTAGAGCAGTTGTTGATAGCCTCGATTTCTTTTTGCAAAGAGACGACCCTACAAGAGTCGTTGCTATGGTTAGAATGCTCCAAGCACATGCCCAAATGTACCGAGGATTACTGTTTATAACAGTCTCAACTGATGGACTTTCTCTAAACATAAAACAAGAATTATCCTCCATCGCTGATATGGTGCTATCGTTTCAAGTTAGAACGATAGGTAGCGATTTCGAAACTTCGATGATGGTTTCAAAGTTTAGAAATGCACCTGAAAATTTGAAAATCTTGGTATTTAGAGTTACTCCGGAGGAAGGAATAACGCCAGAAACCGTCGAGCGTATTGCCTGACAGTCAAACGATATGTCCAAAGAGGACGGGCTTGAGGATAGAACATGGCAGGTCGCAGTGCAACAGGTGGTTATGACCCGTCTGGAATTGATTTGCACGAATGGGAAATTCTAGAATCGCAGCTGGAAGAATCCATTCCAAATTATGATCGTGTAAATCGTTTGATGACTTTTGGCCAAGATTCTGTTTGGCGCAAAAATGTTCGCAACCATGCCACAGCAGGTATGAAAGTATTGGAAGTTGGATGTGGGCCTGGATCTTTTGCCGAAGATATCGAGAATGTGGATTTAACTTGTTTAGATCCATCTGAAGAAATGCTCAAAGTTGCAAGAAAAAGAGTCGAAAAAGCTCGTAAATCTAGAGGTGAAGAACCGGCTGAATATGTGCAAGCAATTGCAGAATCCATACCTTTGTCTGACAATACCTTTGACAGGGTATTTTGTTTATTTTCATTTAGGGATTTTCAAGACAAAGAAAAAGGGCTAGAGGAAATATTCCGAGTCTTGAAGCCAGGCGGGCAATTGGTAATTTGTGATGCAGGTAAAGCCAATTGGTTACATGGATTGGCTGGTAGAATTTGGATGTCAACGGTTGTTCAATTGATGGCTAGGTATGTGACTAAGAAAAAAGACCATCCGTGGAAAGGATTGGCGAAGACATACTCTCATTACGGGACTAATGGATATTATAGAAAATTACTAAAAAATGTTGGTTTTGAAAGAGTGCAAGGAAGGCTGTTAATGCCCTTTGGCATGGCTAGTAGGTTTAGGGGATGGAAGCCTAAAAATTAATTAGAAGTTTAGATTTTTTCAAAATTTTTAACATTTTTAAAATCATTACACTCATAAACCCCCTTTAGTTGGAGATTTTTGTAGGTGATGGCTGTGACTATGTCTGATGTCTTACGAAAAATCAAACAAACAGAAAGAGAGGCGGCCCGTCAACTGTCTGATGCCAAAGATGAAGCATCTAAAATCGTTACAGATGCACGTAAAAAATCAGCAGAATTGCTATCCAAGGCATCTGAAGAATCAGTGTCTAATACTCAGGCAACTTTGGATTCTGCAAGAGATGAGGCATCTAAATCCGCAGATAAAGTGCTTAAAGAAGGTTCAAAAACAGTAGATTCAATCAGTGCTATGGCAAATAAGAATGAATCAAAAGCGGTAGACCATATCCTCAAAACGATGTCTTCATTGTAGGTGTTAATCAATGTTTGAAACTGCTGAAATGTCCAGGCTTACTGTGGCATCTCCAGTTGATAAACTAGAGGAAGTAATTAGAATCTGCGCGGATTTGGGTTGTGTACATATTGAAGAATATGGCAACTTCGAAGACGGAATAGGAGTGGGTAAATCAATTTCTTCCGATGAATCAGCTAAAACCAGTCAATTGTTAACCAAAGCCCGTGCTCTTCAATCTGAAATTAGCGCCGTTAATACGGATGGTCCAAAATCTCTCGCTGAAGTGAAGAAGTTAGTAGAGTCAATGGCTTCAAAGATCGATGACGCTCTAACTAACATCGATGAGGCTAGAGATGCAGAGTCTGAAATATCTAATCTCAATGAAAGAGTAAAAGCGCTTGAAAGAGTAGCACCTCTTGGCATTCCTTTGGACTTAATGGCCGGTTTTGACGGTTTGGAATTATTCATTGCAGAGACCTCTAAGGCATCTAAAGCCTATTCAGAATTTTCCGATATTTTGTCCAACATTGAACTTCAGGTGGCAAAGGGAGTTATTGCAGTTGCTTGCAGACCATCAGATAGCGCAACTATACAAATCGGATTAAGTGCACTTGGGGCAAAACCAATACAAATTCCATCAGGCGAAGGTTCTGCAGACAAAATGATTGCAGAGGCTAAATCAAATATTGAATCACTTGAATCAAATATTGAATCGTCAAATAAAGCCATTGAACAATGGAGTAAAGAAAACGGCAGAGATTTAGTGGTACTTCTTGAGCATCTTGAAAGGGAAGAATCTATTTACACTGCTCCAACACTTTTTGCAGTTAGTAACAAAGCATTTGTTCTAGATGGATGGGTGCCAAGTTCAGATAAAAGCAAAGTGGAAAGTGCACTTAGGAAAGTCGCATCACATATTTCTATAGAACAGCATGTTGATGACCACCACCATCACGATGACCATGATGATTCAAGCCATGTAAAAGAGGTTCCAGAAGAACTTCAAATGCTTTCAGACTATCTTGAAATGAAGAAAATTTCGGTATTCGAATTTTTCAAGAGCATGGACTTAGATGAATCAGGCGAACTGGAGTTTTTAGAGATTGAAGCGGCAATGAAAAAGGCTGACATCCCTGATATGCCGCCCCTAAATATGGCTAAATTCTTAGCCGCTATTGATTTGAATCGTGATGGTAAAATAAATCTTCCAGAGCTTGATTTAGCGGTTGGTGCTATTCGCAATGGCACCTACACTACAGCAGAGCATCATGATGACGCACAGCCCCCAATCAAATTTGAAAATGGAGAATTTTCAGAACCATTCGAACTGTTAGTAGATTTAGTTGGAAGGCCGAAATATGGAACCTTTGATCCGACACTATTGATGACTTTTACATTCCCAATATTCTACGGTATGATTCTAGGAGACTGGGGATACGGCTTAGTTCTCTGTGCCATTGCAGCATACTTTGGAAGTAAACCATTCGCAGTAGACCCGCTGGCTCAGAACGGACTCACAATTCTTAGATGGATGGGTATTTGGTGTATAATTTGGGGATTAATATTCGCTGAAGGCTTTGGTTTCGTCTGGGACGATACTGGGCAGATGGGTAATTCTTCACCATTCGACTTCATTTATGATTGGACTTATGCTAATATTCATGTCCCAGGTACATTAGCAGACTTACTAGCAATGGGCGGATTACACGTACCCTTCCATAGAGCCACTCCTGGAGGCGGCCTTCAAGAGTATGTCGTGCTATCAGTTTATGTTGGAATATTACATATTTTTGTTGGCCTATTTATTGGATTATACACCGTCTGGAAGGCACACGGAGCAGCAGCAGCATTCTTCGAAAAAGGATCATGGTTGCTAATTATGACTGGCGGTACTATGCAAGCAAGAAATATGGTTATGGGATTCAATGAGTTATTTGAATTCCAAATTTGGACACTTTTGATTGCTGTTGGCTTAGTTTCTCTTGTTATTGGCTTAGCAGTCTATGAGAAGTTTGGATGGGTTGGAGGTCTTGTAATGGGTCCAATTGAGATTTTTGGCCTGTTGGCAAATACTCTATCGTATCTAAGAATAATGGGCGTAGGTGTTGCTGGTGTTAAAATCGCAGAGATCTCTATCAATATGGGTTGGGAAAAAATCGGGCCAGCAATGGATGCAGGCGACATTTTCGGCTTAATTCTAGGAATTGTATTATTCGTATTAGTGCAACTATTCGCTATTGCATTAGGCATACTATCACCTTCTATTCACGCCATCCGTCTACACTTTGTAGAATGGATGGGTAAATTCTACGACGGAAGTGGCAAGGCATTTGCCCCACTTGGCGGTAGAACCCTTCACGTGGAGGGTAAATCATAGTCCATCGGACAAAAAAAGGAGGTAGCAAAAATGAACAAGAATACCCTGAAAATGAGCCTAAGAACACTGATCGTCTTGCTGGCATTGACCCTTGTAGCACAAGGTGTCGCCGCACAAGATGCTGCAGAAGATAGTGGAGAAGATACGAACGTAGGAAACATCGGTAACATCGGTGTTGGTATTGCGCTAGGATTAGCCGGACTAGGTGCTGGTTACTCACAAGCTGCAATTGGTAGTGCTGCAGTCGGCATGCTTGCCGAGGACGGCAGCAAGTTCGGTTACGCACTGATCTTCACAGCTCTACCAGAATCTATCGTTATCTTGGGCGCATTGCCATTGTTCCTACAGTGAACATTGACCTTTGACAGTCATTTTGACTGTTGGAGTAAATGGAGGAATAAAGATGACGCTTGAAACATTGGCCAAAGATATTGCAGCATCCGCTGAAGCAGATGCGAAAGCAATAATTGATGAAGCCAAGGCTGAAGCAAAGCAAATTATTGATGAAGCAAAAGACAAAGCTTCGAGTATCACTAATGAAGCCAACTTACGTGCCGATCGTGAAGTATCTCAAATATCTAGAGAAGTCGTTGCAAGTGCTAGACAGGCTAATCAAAAGGCGATATTAATCGCTAAGAGAGAAGCAATGGATAGTACCCATGCAGCGGTTAAAGAACAACTTGCAGACCCTGGATTCAAAGGTCGAGCAAGTATGCTAAAATCACTGATGTCAAAAGCAAATAAATTAGCATCTTCAGATTTTATTATTAGACCTGTTGAAGTTGATAAAAAAGCACTTAGCGATCTTAAAGGGAAGCGAAAGGTTGGTGAATCAGTTGATGGTCTTGGAGGATTTATTCTCGAGGCCGCTGATGGTTCTGTCTCATATGACATGAGATTTGATACTCTACTTGATACCGCTTGGGGACAGTCATTGTCTGAAGTAAATAGCATATTATTTGAATGAGGTGAAGAATTTGGTTGGTAATACTGCATATGTTGCTTCGAGAGCAAAATCTCGAAGAAAGAAACTTGCAGATTTGGCACGAATGCGCCAATTGATTAACCAATCAACTGATCAACTGACCGCTTCGGTTAGTAACATGGGTTACGCCGATGAGGTCAATCTCTATGCAGGTAAGCTGTCAGGTGCCGATTTAGTTGAGGCTGCATTAACGCATAACTTAGAGGCAGAATTATCTAATATCCTCAAAATGTGTAATGGTAAAATCAAGGACGTTGTTGAAATTTATACATCTCGCTTTGAATATCAAAATGCAAAGGTAGTTCTTCGTTCCGTTTTGAATGAAGTTTCTTTGGAGAAAGTATCTAATTCGATTTTACCTGATCTTAATGAAATCAATACCCCGTGGCTAAAAATTATTGAAACATCCGATGATATTCGTTCAGCAGTTTTACAAATGCGTAGGAAACCATTCGGTTCTGATTTGAATGCATTACCTGAAGATTCTAAACTCTCAGATTATGAAGATGCTCTTGATAGGCATTATTTCAAATCGGCTCTCAAAACTTTGAAAGCCAATAATCCTGCAACGCGATATTTGAAAGATTATCTGTCTTTAGAAATAGACCATCGCAATATTATGAACATTCTTGAATCTGAATCGATTGGAATTTCTTCTGAAGAAATATCTCAAATGTTGATTCCAGGTGGTAAGATATTGCCTAATAGGTCTTTTTCCACGATCGCCGCAGGAGGTAAATCAGCAATGATGGACATTCTTAGAACATCATCTAAGTTTGATATGGCGCATTTTGAAGTTTTATTGCAAGAAGTGGCCAATTCAAAAAGCCTAGATTCAGTAGTTACTTGGTTTAAGGAAAGGGAATATAAGTTCATGAAAAAAATGAGATATCTCCATCCCATTTCTGCTTTACCGATAGTATACTATGTTGCTATGAAAGTTCAAGAAGTTGCTGATTTGAGAATAATAGTTAGAGGAAGATTTGCTGGCTTAGCGCCAGAAGTGCTCGAAGCACACATATTATGAGGTGATTAAATGGAGTTGGCTGTATTAGGTTCTCAAGAGTTTACACTCGGATTCCAATTAGCAGGAATCTCAAATATCTTTAATCCAGAAAATGATGAAGAAACATCATCCCAATTAAAATCACTACTAAATTCAAAAGAGGTTGGAATTATTGTTATCGACTCTTCAATAATTTCAACCTTGCCAGAAAGATTGAGAAATCAACTTTCTGCATCTGTAACCCCTACAGTACTAGGAATTGGTACTGAAGAGGATACAACTTTGCGAGATACGATACGCAAGGCAATAGGAGTCGACTTATGGAAATGAATTCCAATTAGGAGGAAAAAATATGAGCAATGAAGGAGTAATATACCGAATATCCGGTCCGGTTGTAACCGCTACTGGAATGAACGCAGCTATGTATGACGTTGTAAGAGTAGGCCATGAAGGTCTTATGGGTGAAGTAATTGAACTTCACGGCGATAAAGCGGTTATACAGGTTTACGAAGATACCTCTGGTATTAGACCAGGTGAACCAGTATTGAATACAGAAGAGACGCTTTCTGTATCTTTGGGTCCCGGTCTGTTAACCCAGATTTATGATGGAATCCAAAGACCATTAGCGACTCTCGAGGAGGTCATGGGTGTGTTTATCACAAGAGGTGTGGACGCCGATGCTTTCGATTTAGAGAAGAAATGGACCTTTGAGGCAGTCGTAGGAAAGGGTGATGAATTAGCAAGTGGCCAAGTTATTGGTCATGTCCAAGAAACTGAAACTATTGTCCACAAAATCATGGTTCCTCCCGGAAAGAGTGGCAAAGTGAAGAGTATCAAATCTGGTGACTTCAACGTAACTCAAACAGTTTGTACCCTCGATGATGGTACTGAACTTCAAATGATGCAGAAGTGGCCTGTAAGGTCTCCAAGACCTTATCGACAAAAATATGCCCCTGATACACCTCTAGTTACTGGAATGAGAATTCTCGATTTCCTATTCCCACTTGCAAAAGGTGGTGCAGCAGGTATTCCTGGTCCATTCGGTTCAGGAAAGACAGTAACTCAACAATCACTAGCTAAGTACTCCGATGCACAACTTGTAGTTTACATCGGCTGTGGTGAGCGTGGTAATGAAATGACAGAAGTTTTGGATGAATTCCCACATCTAATCGACCCTAACACAGGTAAGCCTTTGATGAATAGAACCGTGATGATTGCTAATACTTCAAACATGCCTGTAGCTGCTCGTGAAGCTTCTGTATATACAGGAATTACAATTGCTGAGTATTTTAGAGATATGGGATACGATGTAGCACTGATGGCTGATTCAACTTCTAGATGGGCTGAAGCAATGCGTGAGATTTCCTCACGTCTTGAAGAAATGCCTGGTGAAGAAGGATATCCTGCTTATCTATCATCTAGAATTGCAGAATTTTATGAACGTGCAGGACGTGTTGAAACTCTAAACGGAGATGACGGATCAGTTACTGTTATTGGTGCTGTATCGCCACCTGGTGGAGATATTTCAGAACCGGTTTCACAAGGAACTCTAAGAATTGTCAAAGTTTTCTGGGGTCTAGATGCTGGTTTGGCCAGACAAAGACACTTCCCAGCGATTAACTGGCTCAATTCATACTCTCTTTACCCACAAAGTTTAGATCAGTGGTTTAGAGATAATATTGCTCAAGATTTCCCTGAAATTAGAACTCAAGTCAGTGGTCTGTTACAAATTGAATCGGAGTTGCAAGAAATTGTTCAACTTGTAGGTTCTGACGCTCTTCCAGTTGATCAACAACTAACTCTTGAGGTTGCTAGAATGATTAGAGAATTCTTCTTACAACAGAATGGTTTCCATGAAGTTGATGCTTATTGTGATATAAACTTGCAATATAAAATGGCAAAAGCTATTCTTTCTTTCCAAGAATCAGCCAAGTCAGCAATGGCTTCAGGTGCACAACTGAACGATGTTGTTAACGTACAATCAAGAACCGATCTAATGAGAGGTAGATTTGAGAAAGGCTATATCGATGATATAGATGATATGGTCAAGAAAATGACCGCTGAAATAGCGGGTACCGTGGAGGGTAACTAGGAGGGATAATCATGAGTGGAAAAGAATACAGGACAATTACTGACGTTAAGGGGCCGCTGGTCTTTTTGAACAAAACTGAACCAGTTGCTTTTGGTGAAATCGTAACAATCAGGCTATCTGATGGTTCAATCAAGAATGGTCAAGTTCTCGATACTTCTGATGATTTAGTTATCGTTCAAGTTTTCGAGGGGACAGCTAAAATCAATAGAGAATCTGGAGTTACTTTCATGGGAGATGTTTTCAAATTACCAGTAAGTACTGAGTTGGTAGGAAGGATTCTTGATGGGGCTGGAAGACCAAGAGACGGTGGTCCAGCAATTGTTGCTGAGGAAAATGCAGATATCATTGGCGCAGCGATTAACCCATACAGTAGACAAAGCCCACACGATTTCATTCAAACTGGAATCTCAGCCATTGATTGTTGTACTACTCTAGTTCGTGGGCAAAAGTTGCCTATTTTCTCAGCATCAGGTTTGCCACACAATGACATTGCTCTACAAATCGCTAGGCAAGCAAAATTGAAAGGTTCTGATGAAGAATTTATTGTGGTATTCTGTGCTATGGGAATCACTGCTGAAGAATATAACTTCTTTAGAAGCGATCTTGAAAGAACAGGTGCTCTTGAGAATGCGGTATTATTCGTTAATCTAGCGGACGATCCAGCTGTTGAGAGAATTATTACTCCAAGACTTGCATTAACTGCAGCAGAGTATTTGGCTTTCGAGAAGGATTATCACGTTCTAGTTATCTATACTGACATGACTAATTATTGTGATGCTCTAAGACAAATTGGTGCTGCTAGAGAAGAAGTTCCAGGAAGAAGAGGTTATCCAGGTTATATGTATACTGATTTGGCTATGCTGTATGAGCGTGCAGGTATTGTAAAGGGTAAGAAGGGTTCAATCACTCAATTCCCAATTTTGACTATGCCTGGTGACGATATCACGCATCCAATCCCTGACTTGTCAGGATATATTACCGAAGGACAAATTGTTATTTCAAGAGAATTACACCAACAGGGTATTTATCCGCCGATTAACGTTCTACCATCGCTTTCTCGACTGATGGGTTCATGTATCGGTGAGAAGACAACAAGAGAAGATCACAAATCAGTTTCTGACCAGATGTATGCTGCATATGCTCAAGGAAGAGAATTGAGAGGTCTAGTTGCAATTGTCGGTGAAGATGCTCTAAACGAACGTGACAAGCAATTGCTTGACTTCTCTGGTATTTTTGAAGATAAATTCCTTCGTCAAACCAGAGACGAAGACCGTTCGATAGATGAAACACTTGATTTGTGCTGGAATTTGATGTCATCTATTGACACAAAGTATCTAGTAAGATTCGACCAAAAGTGGATTGAGAAGTATCATCCAGATAACAAATAGTGAATAAGGAGAGTTTTTCATGGCATTGGACATTAAACCAACTCGCAGTGAATTAATCAAATTGAAGACTCGAATTAAGCAGACTAAAAATGGTTACAAGCTTTTGAAAATGAAAAGAGATGGTTTGTTTCATGAATTTAGGCAACTGTTGTCAAAGATGATAGAAGCAAAACGACAACTCACAGATGCTTATCGACTTGCTAAACAAAGGATAGATCTAGCTAATGCAATTGATGGAGGTCTAGCAGTTAGAGCAGCGGCTATTGCTAACAGCGCTCATCCTGAGGTTGAAGTAGAGCGTAGAAACATTATGGGAGTAGTAGTCCCAAGTGTCAGTGGTACTAACCTAAAGTCGACTTTCCAAGAGCGTGGAGTCGGATATATCGGGTCATCCCCCTATATCGATGAAGCCAGCGATTCGTTTAGCGAATTAATTGAGAAGATAGTCACTGCGTCTGAAATGGAAGCAACACTTAAGCGACTTCTAGAAGAGATTGAAGCAACTAAAAGAAGAGTCAATGCTCTTGAGTTCAAGGTTATTCCAGAACTCGAAGAAGCGAAGGTATTCATTCAACTTAGACTTGAGGAAATGGAGCGGGAAGAAACATTTAGATTGAAACGTTTCAAGAATAAATGATTTTGATAATTTCAACGATGATTAAAGTAGGAAAGAACTACACCCACTTGATGTGAGGTGGCCTTATGAGTAGTGATAATGAAGAAACTGCTACGCAATTGAAGGATGATTTACCTCAACTGAGAGCCCATCGAGACGTATGGGGTCAGAAAGATTTGCTTAGCAATATTATCTCTAGATATTTCATTGTCACAGGAGAATTAGGTGGGACAAAATGGCCAGTATGGAAAGTTGATGAAAAATCCTCAGAAGATGTTGATGATTCTTTAGATAGATTGAATATTCATTTAGAGAATCTTGGCTGGATGGCTAAACTTCAAACTGGCGAACCTTGGTTGATTCAAGTAATACCTTATCCTGAAAGGCAATTTCCGTCATCAAAAACCACTATCGGATTTTGGTCTTTTTCTTTGATTACCGCTACCATTGCAGGTATGATATGGATTGAAGATGCCCGGCCAAGCGATGGTTGGTTTATTGAATCATTATTTCTTGATTCTTTGATCGGTTATACATTACCAATTTTTGCAGCAATTATTTTTGCCTCATTTCTACAAAAGATGCATGCCGATAAACATGGTTTACGAGTTGGACACTTAACACCAATTCCAGACCCTTCGATTTCATTATTTTCGCTTGGTCTAATGCCAAAGTCATTTTTGATTTGGCCGTTTGGTATATTGATTATTCCATCATTACCAAGAATGGATGCAAGGCCTTGGAAAGACCGAGAAATGTTGGGTTGGAGCGCTTTGATAGTTCCATCTACATTGATTATAACTGGAGTATTGCTGTGGGTAATTGGATTATATTTGACGCCAAACTTAGTTCATATTTCATCGATGCAATATGTTCCTGAAATGCCTTTGATTGTTAATTTATTAAGTCCACTATTTGCAGATGAAGTTACTGTAAAACTCGTATGGGCGCACCCATTATCCAAAGCTGGTTCAATGTTATGTTTCTTCGGTTGGGTTTCATTACTTCCTATTCCTACCTTCCCTGGTGGAAGATTACTAATTGCAAGAACTAGTATGTCCGAGGCGAGAAATTCAACCAATCAACTGTTTTTATTTGCAATAATTCTTGCATTTGCTTGGATGTTTGATGCTTTTGCAGATTTCAATATTTGGCTTCCAGTTTTGGGAATAATGTTTCCTTTGTTATTATTGATGGGTGCAGACCGTAGAATTCCAGTAATCCTCAATGAGCCTAAGGGGGTTGATTTTGAAAGTCTTAAGCGTATGGGGATTTTATTATTCGTGATTTTCTTATTAGGTCTGCCTAGTCAGACTCCATATTCAATGGATGAAGATTGGAATGATGATGTAAACTACAATTTTAGTGACGAAATTTCTATTATTCAAACCAATGAGTCATGGAATGGGTCTCTAGAAATAGATATTGTAAATACTGCATCAATAACCCAAAATTGGCAACTTGAATTAGCAATGGTGGATGGAGTAGTATCTTCACATTGGGATTTTACTTGGCTTTGTAGTGATGATAATAAAGACTCAACAACGGATTTGGGATGTGGTGATGAAATTCTGCCAGGCATGATATCAACTGTAAATTTGAATGTAAGTTGGAAGTCTTCTCAACATAGCCCAGTAACTGAGGAAATATATTTGATTACATATATCGATGAACAACCATCAATATCAGTTGTGAAATTAACACCAGACCTTCCTCAGTATGTCAATTCTAGTTGGTATATGAATTATGATTCAGATGATGTAATGCGTTGTATTGAAGTATTCTCAAATACCGAACAAGATTACAATGTTTCATTTCCAAATTCAGATACAGATTTCGATTTTGAAACTAGAATGTACTGGATTGAAGGACATCAAGGATTAGAAGCTGAATTTGGCCAAGAAGCAACCGAGATTTGTATTAAAGGGCAAGATCCAGTAATTTTGCTTAGATCTTATGTTTTGAACGTCATTCAAATCGGTGAGCATACCTTTTCACCAAAATTACCTAAGTTACCACTTCGTTTTATTACGCCTAGCAATGGAACTTTAATTGACTCTTCAGAAATTAGAGGGTGGGGTTCAGAATTAGAGTCTGGAGATATATTGTCGGTATCCGAACAAAGTTGTCAAATGAATCCTATGGTAAGTACCCCCACGAAACCATCTAACCAATCTGAACAATGGGTTTGGAATACAAATTATCGTACAACATCTTTGATTCCTGCTATTCAGCAAAACGATTCAATATTGTTGATCTTAGATGATCAGGACACAATTTCATTATGTTCTGAAAATATGTATCCAAAACCAGATGAATTAATCTCTATAGAATATGGTCCTGAACTGATTTTTGAAAGAAATAATAATTTTTATAGAATGTGGTCCTCTTTATGGGCATCAGCAGCAAACGGAGAATTATCTGGAAGTAATATGTCTGAATTTGTAATTCACAATCCTGAGAATGTAACAACTAGAGTTAACATTGTACAAACTACATCTGGTGATGATTCAGAAGAATGGATTATATTGGAATCTACAAATCAATTGCTTCAAGGTGAAAATGAGTTTAGATTCTCACCGCCTAATAATGAATTATCAACTCTATATGTCGATTTTGAAGATGGAGAAATTTACATTTATCTTGGAAGCTATTCTTGAGTGGTATTATGAAAATAGCAATTCTTGGAGCAGGAAATATCGGCACGTTGTTAGGTGCTAAACTAGCAAACTTGGATTCAACAGATATTTTTATTCATGCCCGTGGCGATCATGCAGCAAGTTTAGCAATCAATGGCATTGCTGTAGAAGGGATTGAAAATTTTTCTCTAAATCCTAATCAATACCATTTGTCAATATCTGATGTTGGGATTAATTCAACTTTTGACGGTATAGCTGATGTAATTTTTATTTGTTCAAAGGCTGGAGATGTGAGGGATTTGTTCAAAGTAGCAAAACGATTATGTCATAAAGAGACTAAAATTTTAGTATTGAGTAATGGACTTGGTCATTTGGAGTTAGGCATTGAAGAGTTTGGTGCACATCGAATGATTCCAGCAACAACAACACATGGTGCTTGGCGGAAGAATCCTGGTAATATTGTGTGGGCAGGATTAGGATCAATAAATCTTGGACAAATTGGTAACAGCCCGTCTTTTGAAGAGATGACTGAATTATTTAGTCTATTAGAAAAGTCTGGGCTTAATCCTAATTGGATTGAAGATGGAAAGAAATTGATATGGTCTAAAGTTTTGATTAATATTGCAATCAATCCTATAGCAGCAATCACTGGTCAACTGAATGGAGATTTACTTGAATCAGAGATATTTGAAACATGTGCTGAAGTAATGCTTGAAGGCGCTAGAGTGGCACGATTGGAAGGTGTAAAATTAGATGAAGATGAGAACTTAATAGATAATCTAAGAACTGTTTTACAACAAACTAGCGAAAATAAATGTAGTATGTTACAGGATGTAAGAATTGGTAGACCAACTGAAATTGCTTTTCTAAATAGAATGATAGTAAACAAGGCAGAAAAATATGGATTATCTACTCCACTTAATCAGTTACTTAGCAAATTAATTGAATCATTGACATTATATTAAATCAGTATTGAAATGCAAACCACGGTTTTCTTTTCTATTTACAGCATCCTCAATAATTAGATTTGCAACTTGAATTAAGTTTCTTAATTCTACAATTTCTCTCGAAGGTATTGAGGATTTCCAAATAATATTGATTTCTTTATCGAGCAATTTAATCCTTCTAAGTGCACGATTAAGCCGCTGGTAATTTCTAACGATGCCAACTTCCGTTGACATTGTGTCTTTGAGCATAGTTAAATCGTTAACAATAGATGCATGCTCAGAAAGTATACCTAAGCCATCGGCTCGCCAATCAGGTAATTTATGAGTGATATTCTTAGGCGGGTTTTCGATGATATGTTTTGCTGCATTGTCAGCAAAAACTACTGCTTCTAGTAAACTGTTAGAAGCTAGTCTATTTGCACCATGCATTCCAGTACAGGCAACTTCTCCAACTGCGTATAGGTGAGGGATAACCGAATTCTTACCAAGCATTTTTGGCCTGCCAAATTGGTCTACTTCCAATCCACCGACAACATAATGCGCGGCTGGTGAAATCGGCAAGTGATCATGTCCAAGAGTAAGATGATATTTATCCAGGTGTTTTTGCATATTTGGGAATGAATTCTTTAGGGTTTCTTTATCTAGATGAGAGGTTACCAAATAGACCCATTTGTTGCCAGTTTGTTTCAGATTTTGGTCAATAGCCCTTGCAACTATGTCTCTTGTCGCCATTGAGCCAAGACTTGAGAACTCTAATGTAAATGAGTAATTTTCAGGTTTTGGCGCCTCATTGCCATTAGTAAGAGATTGCTTACAATCACTTTGCCAATTTTCTAAACCCTGTTTGTCAAGAATCACTCCTCCTTCTCCTCTAAGTGCCTCGGTAATCAAAAATGGACGGCCATTTTCAATAGCAAGTGCAGTAGGATGAAATTGAATGAATGCCATGTCTTTTACCGATGCTCCACAACGAAATGCCATAGCAATTCCATCTCCAGTTGCGACATTTGGATTTGTGGTTTTTGCCCACAGTTGACCAACTCCACCTGTTGCAATAATCACTGCATCAGCGCCTAATGTGATCACTTCTTTGGTTAGTTGATCAAAACACCAAACTCCACAAACTCCCTTACTTGGATCACCATGTTGTCTTTGGATTAAGTCCATAGCAAGAGTATTTCTCATCAGTTCAATTCTAGGATGTTGTTTAGCAGCCTCGCTCAATGCACGCTCAATTTCTCGGCCAGTGGCATCTTTAGCGTGTAGAATTCTTCTTTCAGAATGCCCACCTTCTTTGGCTAGTCTAAATGAGCCATCTTCACTTTTTTCAAAATTAACACCGATATTAACTAGTTCATTAATACAATCAGAAGCACGCTCAATAACAGTTCTTACGACTTCTTCATCACAAAGCCCGTCTCCCGATTGCAACGTGTCAATTATGTGGGCATGTTTTCCACTTTGATTGGTTTTGTCAAGGATTCCAGCAATTCCTCCTTGAGCCCAATTAGTAGATGAGTCCTTTAGTCGCTGTTTTGTTATAATCACAATTTCATGACCACTATTTGCCAATTTTAGAGCAGAGAAAAGTCCAGCGATTCCGCTGCCGATTATAGCTATCCTCGACATAGTGAGCAGATTAAGCCAAATAAGTCTCACTTTTGAACTGTTTGAGCGACAGCACTATCAAACTAATTCTATGTCCATCAAACATGGGCGGGCTTCGGCGCAACTTGGCAACCATTATCGGTGGTTTGATGGTTGTCTTTGTGATTGCCAATGTTCAGTTCGGTTTAGTGGCTCCTGAATTAATAGATGGAGCGGGTAATTCGAAGTTAGATGTATTGAAAATGTTAGAGCCGCATTGTGCGATTTCAGAAATAGAGGCTGAACTTGCTGAAGGCAATGATAGTTTTTGTTTAGGTAATTCAGGAGATTGGAATGGTGCAGATTTGTTACTTTTAGCTGAGGGTTTGTTCTTGATTTTTGTCGGTAAATTCAAATTCCCACAACAAGGAAGGTGGGCTCAAAGGTTTAGAAGAATGGCATTTATTGGCGGCTGCACTTTATTTGGTCTAGCGATTATGGATCGTCTTGAACTACTTCCAAAATCAGTAAGTTCAGAAGGAATCGCAAGCCTAATTCCACTTGATGTATCTCCAATCGCAGTTCAACTAGGCATGGCAATTATTGGCGCATTTATGATGAGAGGTCCAAAGTATTGGGAAGCAGAAGCCATTGATTTGACCAATAAGAGATTGGAAAAGCGTAGAGTAGTTGCTGAAAAGTTTCGCTCTAAATATGGTACAGTCGAGCAACCTCTTGCCGAATTACACGGTAAGCAAAAACGTGTGGCTAAGTCTCCATTGATGCATAGAGATTCTAAATTAACCATGAAAAGTAATAGTTCTTTGACTGTTCAAGCAACATGCCCATATTGTGATGGAGCAGGTTGTAAAAAATGTGATTTTACTGGGTCAATTTAGGTAGTTTCGGTTATTTTCTTACACCATCTAAAACGCAGTATTGAGTGCTCAACTTTAGTATAGTTTAAGACCCCTAGAGACCCGCTCTAAGGATTAAGGTTGGATTTATTTTCCACTTGAGGGATTGGGATGTATCTTAAAGCGCTTGAAGTTTCAAATTTTAAATCATTTAGAGGAGATGTAACAATTCCTCTAGAAAGGGGATTTACTGCCATTACCGGGCCGAATGGTTCTGGAAAGTCTAACTGTGGCGATGCAATACAATTTGTACTGGGGCCTAGGTCAAATAAAACAATTAGAGCACAGAACTCTAAAGATTTAATTTTCAATGGAGGAAATAATCACAATGCGGCTAGATCATGTAATGTAACTTTGGTATTTGCCAATCCTTCAATGGATAATGGACGTAGAAGGCTACCATTGAATATGGAAGAAGTTAGAATGTCTAGATCAATCAGGTTGACCAAGAGTGGCAATGTAGTAACTAATTACCGACTGAATGGAGAAGAAAGCTCGCAAAAATCCTTCCACAGGATACTCAGTTCAGCAAATGCACGCCCTGATGGTTACAACATTGTTCTTCAAGGAGATGTAACAAGTTTAGCAAAAATGACTGCTAAAGAGCGAAGAAAGGTACTAGATAGCGTGGCCGGAGTCACATTATATGATGATGAAATTAGGAAAGCAGATCGTCAAAAAGACAGTGTCGACGATTATATTGAAAGAATAAAGTTACTAGAAGATAGCCAAAAGATTCGCTTGAAGGAACTGAAAAAACAAAAGGATTTGGCAGTGAAAGTGAAAGACTTGGTAGAGGAATTGAATCAAGCTAGAATTACATCTTACCAAGCCAATTATGCTAGCCAGTTAGCAGAAAAACAATATCAAGTCAATGAACAATCAAAATATCTTGAGGAAGCAAATAATCTAGAGCAACAGGTTAGAGAAGGCTCGAAAACTCTACTTTCTTTGGATGACCAGATTGGAGAATTGCAGAAGCAAATAGAAGAATTGACAGGTGGAGAAAGTAAGGGTTTGAATAAAGTTATCTTTGATTTACATCTAAAAATCGACACCAACAAAGACAAAATTTCAGATGCCGAAGAAAAAGATGTTGAAGACAAGGCAGAACTTACCGAGTTGTCAGAACAGTTAGATGTCGCCAAAGCAGCACTTGAAGAATTCATTAGTAACTTGGATTCAGCTAAATCCGATTTAGCAGAATCAAAGATTTCACTAGATGAAGCTCAGGCTGAAGAGTTAGAAGTACAGAAAATAATGGAATCTTCTGGTGATGAAAGCGCAAAGTTTTCTCAACAACTGACTCTATTGCTAGCTGAATTAGAGCAAGCAAATGAAAGATTATCAGCGGCTCAAAATGAAGTTAACAAAACAGCAGTACAGGCTGAACTAATTAGTGAACAATTAGCTATTTCTCAAGATACTGCTGAAGAGAATAGGTTATCTTTAGGAGAACTTGAACTCCAAGGAGAAGAACTTTCAGGAAGCGAATCAGGATTAGATAGAAATAAACTATCTAAAGACCTTATTACAGCACAGAGAAGCGAAGAGAAATTAGTTGAGGAGTCTCAATTGATAGAAGTAAAGTTGAGAGATGCAGAGAGAACTAGGGAGCGGCTACGTGCTGAGATGGAGAACTCATCAGGATCTAAAGGGATGGCCGGAGGCGCCGCAGCAGTAATTGCTGCTCGAGATAATGGTGAATTATCTGGCATAATAGGCACAATTGCTGAGTTATGTGCGCCTATTGATTCTAGTCATGAAAGCGCTTTAGCAACTGCAATAGGCGGTGGCATGACTTCAATTGTTGTTGAAAGCGATGAAATAGCTGCTAAGGCAATTAAGTGGCTTGCTGAAAGAAGAGCAGGTAGAGCAACATTTTTGCCATTAAACAAACTAAACAATAACCGTGCCGCAGGAAAAGCATTAATGGTTTCGAAGAAACCTGGAGTGGTAGGATTTGCTCACGAATTGCTTGATTACGATCCAAAAATAGACATAGCAATCAAATTTGTGTTGAGAAATACATTGATTGTAGATTCACTTTCTACTGCTAGAAGTTACATGGGCGGAGTAAGGCTAGTTACCCTGCGCGGCGATGTAACTGAAGCCGGAGGTGCAATGATTGGGGGCTCAAAACGGAAGATGTCAGTTTCTTTCGGTGGAGGTATCAAAGGTGCTAGTGAGATCGAAAAGATTTCTGGAGAAATAGAAAAATTACAGTTAATGTCGGAAACGGTTTCTGCTGCTTTGCATCAAGCTAGAAAGGAACAGCAACAATTACGAACAAAAATCAATGAATTGACAGATAGCGATCAAGCCGTAAGATTACAAGAATGGCGAGCAGAATTAAAGCAAGCAAAATCAGTTTACAACAAATCTTTGGGAGAAGTAACTGCAAATGAATCAAAATTGACTGAGTTAGAAGTTCTTGCAAGTAAACAAATCGATACTCTTGACGAGGCTCAGTCAGTTGTCGCAGACCTAAATGTCAGTATTGGAAATACAAGAGAAGAGATGGAATCTGCAAGCCCTGACCATTTGAAAGACAGACTCCATGCCGCTCAAATCAAGCGAGTAGATGCAGAAGGAGTAATGGCAAAAGCTCTAACAGCGTTAGAGAGCGGCAGTGAGCATGAGTCCTTACTTGGCGATAGAGTAGATGATTTAACTTCAAGAATTGAATCTCTTAATTCGAACATAATCTCAAGAAGCGAAATGATTGATAATCTGCAAGCATCAATAGCTACTGATTCTATTGAATTAAAAGATAGAGAAGAGGAGAGAACACAATTACTAGAGGAAAACAAAGGCCTAGAGGATGAAAGAATCGCTCTTGTCGATGAGAGAGCAAGTCTCAGAACCGAATTGACTCAAAAATCAACAGATGCTCAGTCTAGAAGACGTCTAAGCGATGAACTTGGAAGATCTATTATCAATAAAGAAATGGTAATTAATGAATTGTATGCCGAAATGCAAACCAATGAAATTGAACCTGCATCTGCTGATACTAGTTTGCCATCCGTTGGTGATGCTGAGAAGCGAGTTAGAACTCTCGAAAGATCGATGGAAAAGCATGGTCCAGTAAATATGCTTGCTATAGAACAATATGCTGAATGCGAAGAAAGACTTGATTCGATGAAGGTAGAGTTCAAGCAATTACAATCGAGAAGGGCAAACCTAGTTGAAATCACTGAGAAATTGGAATCACAAAGAAAAGAAAAACTAATCAAAGTTCTAGATAAGGTAAATGAGAATTTCAAGGAATCTTACAAGGTTTTGAGTGATGGTGGCAAAGGCGAATTATATCTTGAAAATCCAGAAGAGCCATTCAAGGGAGGACTTGAATTGTGGGCTAAACCTAAGGGTAAGTCATCCAAGGTGAATCGATTACAATTGTCTGGTGGCGAACAATCGATGGCTGCTCTAGCGTTGATTTTCGCAATACAAGATTATGATCCAAGTCCATTTTACTACTTTGATGAAGTCGACCAAAATCTAGATGCCATAAATGCAGAAAGAATAGCTAAAATGTGTAGAAAGAGAAGTAAGAAGGCACAATTCCTAATGGTTACTTTGCGTAAAGTTTCACTACGTCTAGCCGATCACCACATAGGAATCACTCATGGCGGAGATGGTTGTAGTAGAAGAATAGTTGATTTCGACCGTGAGAGGGCAATCAAACTTAGTGAAATAGAATCAGCTAAAAATAATCCACTAGATGAGAGAATTAGCGCTATTGCTCTTGAAAAGCAACTAGATGCTCAGGCTGATATGCCAACGGTTCCAGAACCGCTACCTCCGCCGAGTAGTTTGGGAGGACTGCTTAACTTCACCAATGATTTAGAAGAAGAAACCACAATTTCAGGCCTTATGGAAAGAACTAGTGAGACAACAGAAGATATTGAAGAAAGGCGAGAAATAGCCGAAGCGATAGAATCTATAGAGAAAGAATCTGAACAAATAGAGCAAGAAAAGCAAGTCGAAGAAGAAATTTGAGAGTGATATTTTGGCATCCAAACAATCAGCACTGGACAAATGGTTCCTTAGACAGGACATCATTAATCAGTTACTTGAGTCAGGTGAAGAGTCTGAAGATGCGTTGAAATTTGCTGAAAGGATAATGCCTGTAGTCGAGGCAGAAGAATCGGAATATCAATCATTAGAAGACCCATTTGATCGTTCTGTAGCCTTAGTATTATCATTGGTTAAGGATCAAGAATTGAACCCTTGGGATGTCGATTTGTCTACATTTCTCAAAGTATTTACTAAACGAGTTAGGCTTGAGTCAGACAAACTCAATCTTCCAGCATGTGGTAGACTAATTAGAATGTCTTGGGAAGTGTTGAATCAACAAGCAATGGTTTTGTTTGATCGAGTACAAAATATGGATCAAGAAGATGATTGGGAAGACGAGATAGATTTTGGATGGGAATCCGATTATGATGACCAAGATTACCTATTTACAACTTCTATTCTAGATGGTCAGGTTGATGATATTTTACCATCATTATTTGATGAGAGGATTCGAAGGGAAGAGGGTCGACCAGTTACCTTAGGAGAGTTGTTATCTGCATTCAAAGATGCTGCAGAGGACGCTGAAGGGTTGAAGATTAGAGAAGAGAACCGTTTAGCGCACCAGGCAGAACTTGGAGAATATCTAAGCGATGTAGGGGGAAGAATGCATAATGAGGATCTGGAAGGAGATATATTCCGTTGTTGGACTGCTCTAAGAAAAACCTGTAAAAAATTCGATTCTGTCAAAGTAAGAGTTATTGATGTAATGAATGAATTAGGTATTATTCTGGAGCAAGAAAACGGTCATGAGCCGGAAGGCTATGAAGAGGAAGCTAAGGTTGCATCATTCATTGCTAGTCTGTTTTTAACTCACAGAGGATATGCTTTAATTAGCCAAGATGAAGTTCCATATGGCGAAATAATGTTGGAAGATTTATGGCCTAATGTTGCTGAGTTTGAAGAAGTTAATCAAAGGATAGAGGAAAAGAAGAATATTCAATCACAAGAAAGTGAGAAAGAAGAAACAGGTTCGGTTCAATTTGCTAAAAGAAGAGCTGAGAAGTTGCGAATAAAGGAAGAAAAAGAGCGTGCTGCGATGGAGAAATTGATGGCTGAGCAAGATGTAAAAGAAGAGCTCCCATCACATGAATGGTTAGTGGAGTAAGGATTTGGTTACATGTCGGAATTACAACTTGATACTTTGCTAGAAGCAACTCTTTTTGGTGCTGGAAGATCTATGTCAGTTACCGAACTTTGCGAGTCTTTAGGATATGATGAAGATGAGATGTTGGATTGTTTGTATTCACTTCGCTCAACATTGAAAAGACGACGAGGAGGGGCTTTGCAAATTGCAGAGGTTGGCGATCGATGGGCTATTGAAGTAAAGCCAGAGATTGCTGAACATCTTCCAAAAGAGGCAAAAACAGAATTACCAAAAAAATTGCTAAAAGCAGCCTCTCTCATAGCTTACCATCAACCAATGTCGCAATCTAGATTAGTTGAATTATTGGGGCAAAAGGCCTATGATTATGTTAGAGAACTTGCACAATATGGCATGATTGATAGAAGGAAAGATGGCAACACTAGAAGGTTGACTACTACTAGGAGATTCTCAGAAGCCTTTGGATGCCCATATACCGATAGGAAGAAAGTCAAAGCATGGTTTAGGGAACAAGTTCAAAAAACAGGTATTTTGGATGACCTTGAGTCCAGTGACGTGGTAAAAGATGAATCAGAATATCAAGGAACAGTTCAAGATACTCTGAAATTTGAAGAAGAATGATTATTCATTTCTTAATTCTTCTAAGATCTTCTTTACTGTTGTCTGGGTTTTAGGTCCATTATGAGCCTGTAATCTGGTAGCAACTAACTCAATTTCTTCACCCACTGCACCAGCACTAACAGCCATGTTTCTTGAGTGTAATTTCATGTGACCTGCTTGAATTCCACTGGTTGCCAATGCTCTTAGTGCACCTAGATTTTGTGCCAAACCAGCAGCGCAAATAATTCCAGCAAGCTCATTTGCTGATTGAACTCCAAGTATTGCTAGGTTGGCTTTTGCAGTAGGGTGTACTTTTGATGCTCCACCAACAATGCCAACTGCCATTGGAGTTTCAATTCTACCAACCAGGTTTCCTTCATCATTGACACTCCAATTAGTCATTGAAGAGTACTGATGATTAGAATATGCTGACCATGCATGACATCCAGCCTCTATTGCTCGCCAGTCTTGTCCACAAGCAACTGCAACACTACTAATCGCATTCATTACACCTTTGTTGTGTGTAGTGGCCCTAAATGGATCTGCAACAGCAAAATGGTGTGCTTCAACGATTCCATTGATTACATCTTTACCATTTTCAATACTACCGTCACTTGAGAGTTCTTCAGGGGTGAACACCGCCTCAACTCTTGCTAATCTGTGAGCAGCTAGATTAGATAGAATCTTCAAATGAACTCTTCCTCCAGTTAATCGTTCTACTTCTGGAGCGATTAATTCCGCCATTGTATTTACTGCATTAGCCCCCATTGCATCTCTACAGTCTACAATGATGTGAAGGATTAACATCGGCCCAGATAGCGTTTCAATTACTCTTGTTTCGATGCGTTTACAACCTCCTCCTAGTTTAATCATAGTCGATGGTAAGCTATTGCACAAAGCAATTATCTCGTCTTTAGACTGATTAAGATTTTTCATTGCCTCTTGAATGTCGGGTGAGTCTAGGATTTGAATTTGTCCAATCATTAATGGAGCATCATTTTGGGTATGAAATCCACCGTTTTTGAGGCACCTTTTTGCCATGTTGGATGCAGCGGCAACCACGCTGGATTCTTCTAAACAAAATGGAATTAGGTAATGCTTTCCATCGATTACAAAGTTTGTAGCAATGCCAACAGGTAATGACATTGTACCAATTACATTTTCAATCATTCTATCTGCGGCTTCATCGGATAATTCACCATTGTTGGCTAAAGCCTCAACTTGTTCATCAGAAATGCCTGATAATTTCTGAACTAATTTTCTTCTTTCATCTACTGACAATTTGAAGAATCCACTCAAACGACTATTCTCTACAGGCACCCTCTCACCATGCATAGGCATGAGGGGTTGGCAAATAAGTCATGGGTTCTCATTTAGGCAAATTAACGGGTTTAACGCTTTTACTAACGCGTTAATTTAGCGTTAATAATACGTTATTTCGGCATTAAAATCGATTTGGATATTCCAATTAACACTAAATAACGCGTCAAAATAATCTTGAACTTGGTGAAACATCAAATACCTCTTTGCTCGATGACGACTTATGCGTGTAGATGGTCTTGGATTTGATTTACCTAACTTAACTTCTAATCCATTTTCTGCAATACCGTTAGAAGGAAGCAAATCTGATCTGTATGTTGGCAGGCTAGATATCAGAAGGAGACTTGCACAACATATCAAATTTAGATCTACCAGAAGGATACTAATGGCTGGCGATTTGGGTAGTGGAAGAACTTCTTTACTGCGCTGTTCGGCACTTGAAGCCCCAGTTTCCGTTCATATCGACCATATATCTGCCTCTAATCCTCTTGAAAGTATACTACAGAGAATGTACTCTGAATTAGTAGGATATGATTTCCCATCGAATACTGTAGAATTAGTAAAGAAGATGGTTGATTTTTCTCATACATTTAGTGGAAGTTTGCCATTAATTGTTATTGATACACCTAATGTAGAGGACAGTGTGCTATATGTTGCATTGAGGGACGTATTACCAGCTTTGGAGCGGCTTCAAGCAGTAATTGTGGTTGTAGTAGAATCAAAGCAAAGAATGAATATTCCCGAAAGTGTATTACACAGTTTCGACAATGTTGAGACATTATCTATTCTATCAGTTGATGAGGTACAAGCTTTGGTAGAAAAGCGTATATCCTCGGTTAGTGATGAAGATTTTTCGTTAGATTTTGAGAATGCTCAAGCGATTCACAGCAAGACAGGAGGCTTGCCATTAGAAGTTGTTAAGTTTATGCGGGATGCTATCGACAATTACAGAATGAATGATTCTGTTTCTAATCAGCAGTATAAACCACTGGTCAGTCAAAATGATGCTGTTGAAATTCAAGTTCAAGAACCAGAGTTACAAAACAATCAAGATTTGATAGAAGGTAATGATTCAGAGATCATTGATGCATCAGTGCCATGGAATGAGAGAGATAGTGAAAATAAATCTTCGACTTTTCAGGCTCCAACAAACTTATTTGATTTTGATTTAGATTTGGATGGTTTATCTGAATCGCAACAATCTGATAAACCGGTTGAAGATTTAGCATATTCTGCAAATCCAGATACTGAAGAGATAATTATTGCAGATTCTAAACCAAGACCTACAATAAATGCGGGAGCATTTGGTGGGTTACTTGGTAGAACTAGAGATTTTGAAGAAATGGAGAAAAATGAACCCGAAGAAATGGTTAACCAACACAATAATCATGGTACTGAGCTTTGGGTTTCCAAGGAAATGATTGAAGCTGAGGAAAAGGTTGAATTTGAGGAACATAACTCTGCAGAATTAATTTATGATGAAATTGGATTGGAAGATGATGAAGATGAATTAAACACTCCTGCTTTAGATGAATTTAGCAGCATTCCAGAATCTCAAGATGATTCTTTGGCTATACAGAAAATAATGTCTTTGTTGTCTAATTTGGTTTCTCAATCATCGCAACAAAAAGCACAACCAAGTGACAATTTCCTAGATTCTCTACTAAACTTTTCACAAAAGCGATTTGGTGAAAAAATAGATTACCCACTTAATCCAACAGTATTATCTTCACTTAATTCTAGTGAATCATATGTTCTTTCAATAGCAAAAGTAAGAAAATACTCACCTAGTGATAAAGAAATCCTGGAACACTTGGGGATAAAGCGGCCAAGATTGTCACAAATCAGTAATAAGCTACTAAAGTCAGGAATTCTAAATGCTAGGATGAAGGGTCGAAGTAGATATTATGAGTTAACACAATCAGCAAAAGCCCAACTTATTGCTTGGGGAATAATAGGAGGTGATGAATAATGTCTTGGAGCATATCTTGGTCATGGCAAGCTGCAGCAAGAATCTCAGCAATATCTGCCGTTGAGGGAGGTATTGTGGTTAGTAATGGATTGGAATTAGTACTAATTGAATCAGATGGCAGCATTAGATGGACAGTAAAGACGCCATTCAAAGTTCATTCAATAAATTATCACAATGGGGTTTTAGCTGCTCTTGCTGCCCATGGATTCTATGTAATTTCAACTACTGATGGTAGTATGTTACATGATGGAAGATCAACATATGGCGGTTTTACCGACGTACTATCACGTCCAGGTGGTGGATGGATTTTATCTGGTAAAGAAGGTCAAATGCATCTATTTTCTCATGAAGGAGTTGGGATAAAGAGATTTGAAACTGGTAAAGTTAGGAGACTGGTAGGGTGGCTGGATAGAGAACATATTTTGTGGCAATCCGATGAAGGTAAACTGTGGTGCGGAAGACTTGGCAATAATTATTCGAAACGCTGTGTTGAAGATAGGATTTGGAGTTGGGTTTCAAGACTTGACCAAGGTAGATTACTTTTGCAAACCAGTTCAGGGGAAATATGGGAAGGAGTTCCTCATCCATTTGGCTGGGATCATATTGAAAAGTTGCAGTCTGATTCATTGGAGCCAATGGAAGGAATAAGATGCGGCGACGGTTGGTGGGTATTAGGAATCGAAGGATTACTGTATCATTTATCAGGCCTAAATGATGAGAATGAAACTATTTTAGGACAAGATATGAATTTGGGAGATTTATTACAGAAAGTTACTGCAGATAGTATGGTTACCGCGACAAGAAATGGTTTACTTCGAATGTGGAAAGCACCTCACTTGGCTAATTCAGAAAGAGAAAGTCGTTTCCAAGCCGCTGCTGAGGCTGCATTGGCTAGAAATTGGGATGAAAGGAAAGTCATGTTTGATCGTGCTAGACAAGCAGAGGACGAGGGTAGATTATCTCTAGCTGTTGAATTATATCAGGCTCTTGGTAGACAAGAGGATGTCAAGAGATTACTCAAAAGACAAAAGGAGGGTGGCGAGTGACAATTGAAGATACGATATCTAAAGAAAAGTTGCTACATTACCTTAACCTAACCAAAGAAGCAAGAAAAAAGGCTACTGCAATACATTTAGAAGGCTCAAAGGAAGCAGAAATGCTTGCAATATTACTTAGAATGGCTGATGATTATGCCAGCGATGCTAACTATTTCATGAAAAATGGCGACTATATCAGAGCATTTGGGGCAATAAATTATGCTCATGCTTGGATTGATGCAGGTATCAAACTCAGACTACTCGATGGCCATGGAGATGACGAACTTTTTACACTTCCTTAAACGTTCTATAGACCTTCAACATGTCTTAAGTGATTATTTTTTGCCACTTCAACTACTGAGCAACCAGATTGATACAATCGCTTTTTCAATGCCTTATCGATAG
The DNA here is from genome assembly GCA_022451835.1 of Candidatus Poseidoniaceae archaeon. Taxonomy (GTDB): domain Archaea; phylum Thermoplasmatota; class Poseidoniia; order Poseidoniales; family Poseidoniaceae; genus MGIIa-L1. The sequence goes on along the minus strand of JAKUNX010000001.1, from coordinate 2,923 downwards.
TTAAAACAGCGTAACCATCTTGTTTTGATAGTTCAAAAATGAAGTCATCTGTATGCGATTTTTCAAATGAATCCATAGTAACAGATTTTTGTTTCAACATATCCAATAAAAGCGATTTTCTTCTTGGTCTTTCAATTTCTAGAGATTCAAGTTCACTCAAAACGCTATCTAGGAGAATCAATTGATAATTGCCAAACATGCGTTCTAACTCTAATTCGAAATTGATACCGGAATCAATTATTGCGACCCAGCCGCAGCTGTCGACAATAATTTTCTGTGTCATTATATCGCCTATTGAATGATACCGTAACCGATTAATCTCCATCGAGAACCAATTCTTCGTGATAATGAAACCCTTTCACCAGTATCCACACATATTGGCAATCTTAACTCTAGAGCAGTTCTGGTCTTTTCTGCATTTTTAGTAACTCCAACAGAGGTAGCAGTTGCAACGTTTATCATAAGCATCTCGTTATTTCTTAAAGGATGTATTTTCTCTGGATTTGAACCATCTGTAGAGACCATATTGTCCATTAGATGAACAGAGATTTCAATTGAATTTTTAGTTTCTGGAAGAGATCCAGATAAAGAAACAACTTGTCCAGATAGGTTATCTGAAGTTGTAATAGATGGGTCAAGTTGTGTTGCTAATCCACATAATCCTCCAGCATGCATTTTTTCCAAAGCCAATCCGCCACCTTGCATACTAGTTACAGTTGCCTTAATTGGCTCCCAACGAGTCTTGGAGCCTTGCTGAATTTTTCTTCCTGGGCCTATTTCAATTTCATCGCCAATTTTGAATTCTCCTCTAACAATACTACCGCCAATTACTCCGCCCTTAAGTTTGGTAGGACGAGTTCCTGGTCTGTTTATGTCAAATGACCTTGCTATGTGCATTAATGGCTTTTCTTTATCATCTCTATTTGGAGTTGGGATAGTTTTCTCGATAGCATCTATCAATATATCTAGGTTAACATCGTGGTGAGCTGATACTGGAATAATTGGAGCATCTTCAGCAACGGTATCTTTCAAGAATTCTTTAATTTCTTGATATGATTCAATAGCACGTTCTCTGTTGACTAAGTCAATTTTGTTTTGAACAACTACTATATTTTTGATTCCCGACATATTTAATGCCATTAAATGCTCTCTAGTTTGTGGTTGAGGGCACTTTTCATTTGCCGCAACCATTAACATTGCACCATCCATAATTGATGCACCTGTTATCATTATTGCCATTAATGTCTCGTGACCAGGTGCGTCAACAAATGATACAACTCTTTGAAGTTCATTATCGACATCTTTTTTCCCATTAGGATTCTTTCCCGATGCGTAAAATGTACCATCTTTAGTTTTGTAGAATGCGGTATCTGCATAACCTAATTTTATCGATATGCCGCGCTTTCTTTCTTCTGAATGAGTATCAGTCCAAACTCCAGAAAGAGCCTTTGTCAATGTAGTCTTTCCATGATCTACGTGACCGACTAATCCGATATTTACGGTTGGTTGTGCAGGAAGTTTTCTTGCCATTCCCACACTCTCCTATTCACGAAAACCCTCTCGGGATTCACTCCGATGATTCCTCACTTTCAGCAGAAGCTAGAATATCAGACAATGCTTTCTTACCTGCTTCAACAACCTTGAGATTGATTTGTCTGGTGTCTTGGGTAACAGTGTTGCCACGGAAATTTCTACGCTTTCTAAGTCCATCAGGTTTGTATCGGAATCGCTTCTTTTCACCACCTTTGGTCTTGAAAACCAAATTATGGCCTTTGAATCCAGTTGATTGAGTAACCAAGATTGACTGTCTAGAACCACCTTCTAGGTCTCTTCTTAGAGGAGTTCCCGTTTTGTCAGCTCCACCAGTAATTTGTAATTTATACCCTGAAAGAGTCTTGTCGCCCTCACCTACGAAAATTCCATCGACAATATCGCCAATTTTTTTCCCTAGAATTTGAGAGTAGTTATTTCCCGAAATTTTCAATGAGTATGCTTTGCCGTTGCTTTTTGGATCTGTATCATTTACGACAGCAACGAACTCTCCTTGTGAACCAGTAGCCATAATTACACCTCTAAGACAGGTTGGCCAACAGTGACCTATATTTATGCTCACCGGATGAAAAACAATTGGTTTTTGTTGCTTACAATCGCTTTTTTATCAGCATTTCTAGTCTACTTGCTATATCACTTGGTAAAAAATGGGGCATGCTGAGATGGGTAGTTCTGCCTCGTCCATCGCTAACTGTCGAGATTCTTGTTTTGATTAGTTGCCTATTTTCTAATTCTTTGAGATATTTCCATAATGTAGTGTGACTTTTCATATCTTGCTCATATTCCTCACATACCACTGCATAGAGGCTTTCTACGTCACCAGTAGTCATTGAACTTTCTTTTTTTAGCCTTCGACAAATTGCTAGCAAAACCAGCATTGCATGATTTTTTAAGCCATCAATAGCATCTATTTCTGATACCATGTCAACTGATAAAATATCATCCTTAGCATGAACGTCATCAACACTAATTTCTCTCTCAGTATGGTCATCCTGTCTAATTTCACATGACTCAGCGGCTGATTTTAGTAATTCAATCGCTAATCTAGCATCACCAATAGGAGCAGATTTCTGAGCTATTAATCGAACAATTTCTTCTGAATATGAGCCCTTTACTAGAGCCAAATCGGCTCTCTGCATGGCAATATTGTATAGCTCATCTTCATTGTATGATGGTATTTTTATCAAATTTGTTTTACCAATTCTTGAAATTACTGCAGTTTCCAATACGTCAAGAACCTGTTCTTGACTAATCAAAATTAATGAAAGAGTTCCTTTGCCTTCTTGGTCTTCATCAATTCTCAATAATTGGTACAAGATATCATCACCGGATTTTCTCAACATATGGTCCACTTCATCTAAAATAACAATTA